>NZ_BAEV01000068.1 GCF_000246895.1 Clostridium arbusti SL206
GTTTTATTTCTATATATAATGGGAGTAAAACTACGTAATTTTATATATTGATATATATTTTGTAACATTTGTGTAAAAAAACAAAAATATATCATATTATGATTTGACTATATTAGCTAAAGGGAGTAAAATATAAAAATAAGTTTAGAAGAGAATAATAGAATTATACAAATAACAATAAAGTTAATAGACTCAATGGTTGGATTGTAAAGAGAGATATTTATTATTAGTATTTTAGCTTTTAGATAAACCAGTGCTGATGTATGAAATTTAAAAATGCATTGTACTGGTTTTTTGTTTTGTCTTATATCCAATAATTGTATGCTGGAATATTACTATTTAGGCAATATAAATGTATTGCTTTTCTAAGAAGGATTTCTAAGATTCAGATATAGCAAAACTATGATTCTATTAATTAAAATTAGATAAATCTATTAAATAATTAAGTTGATTTGTGTATAACTTTAAACAAGTAAAAGTATATCTGTGGATAATTTTACGGATATACGAAGGAGTGGAATATATGGAGAAAAAAGTTTTAACAGTCTGTCCTTATTGCGGCAGTGGTTGTAATTTGTATTTAGTAGTGGAAGACGGAAAAATTTTGCGAGCAGAACCTGCCAATGGAAGAAATAATGAAGGTAAATTATGCTTAAAGGGATATTATGGTTGGGACTTTTTAAATGATCCACAGCTTTTAACTTCAAGACTAAAAAAACCTATGATAAGAAAAAATGGTGTCTTAGAAGAGGTTTCCTGGGATGAGGCTATAAAATTTACTGCAGAAAATCTTATGAAAATAAAGGCTAAATATGGTCCAGATGCAATAATGGGTACAGGCTCTGCAAGGGGACCTGGAAATGAACCAAACTATGTAATGCAAAAGTTTATGAGAGCAGCAATTGGTACAAATAATATTGATCATTGTGCTAGAGTGTGCCATGGACCTTCTGTAGCAGGACTTGACTATTCACTAGGCGGTGCTGCTATGTCCAATTCAATTCCTGAAATTGAGGATTCAGAGGTAGTTTTTGTATTTGGATATAATCCATCAGAAACTCATCCTATTGTGGCTAGAAGAGTAGTTAAAGCAAAGGAAAAGGGGGCAAAGATAATAGTTGCCGATCCTAGAAAAATAGAAACTGTAAGGATTTCAGATCTATGGCTTAGATTAAAGGGTGGTACTAATATGGCACTTGTAAATGCCATGGGTAATGTGCTAATAAATGAAAAATTATATGATAGTGAATTTATAGAAAATCATACAGAGGGCTTTGAGGAATACAAGTCTGCAGTGGAAAAATATACGCCTGAATATGCGGAAAAGATAACTGGTGTCAGTGCGGATTATATAAGAAAGGCTATGAGAATTTATGCTAAGGCTAAAACTGCAACTATACTTTATGGTATGGGGGTTTGTCAGTTCTCACAAGCGGTAGACGTAGTAAAGGGACTAGCGTCTCTTGCTCTTTTAACAGGAAATTATGGAAAAGCTAACGTGGGTATTGGACCTGTTCGTGGACAAAATAATGTACAAGGTACTTGTGATATGGGAGTACTTCCTAATAAATATCCAGGCTATCAGTCTGTTACAGATAAAAAAATTCAGGAAAAGTTTGAAAAGGCTTGGGGTGTAAAACTATCTGATAAAAATGGATATGTTTTAACAGAAGTACCAAAGCTTGTACTTAAACAGGATAAGATAAAGGCCTATTACATTTTTGGAGAGGATCCAGCACAAAGTGATCCCAATGCGGCAGAGCTTAGAGAGGCACTTGATAAGATAGAATTTGTAATAGTTCAGGATATATTTATGAATAAAACAGCTCTTCATGCAGATGTGGTACTTCCGGCAACTTCCTGGGGAGAGCATGATGGTGTATACAGTGCTGCGGATAGGGGCTTCCAGAGAATAAGAAAAGCTATAGAACCAATTGGAGAATCAAAGGATGACTGGGAAATAATCTGTAAGATATCTACTGCAATGGGGTATCCTATGGAGTATAAGAATACGGAAGAAATTTGGGATGAGATGAGAAGCCTTTGTCCAAAATTTGCTGGAGCAAGTTATGAAAAGATGGAAAAACAGGGTGCAGTGCTTTGGCCTTGCGTTTCAGAGGAAGATCCAGGAACACCTTATTTATATGAAGGCGGAAAATTTATGACAGAAAACGGCAAGGGAAAATTATTTGCCTGTGAATGGAGACATCCTCTAGAATTAACAGATGAGAACTATCCTTTGGTACTTTCTACGGTAAGAGAGATTGGACACTATTCTGTAAGAACTATGACAGGAAATTGTCGTGCACTTCAAAGACTGGCAGATGAACCTGGATATATAGAAATCAGTGTAGAAGATGCTAAAAATCTTCACATAAAGGATCAGGAACTAGTAACTGTAAGTTCACGTAGAGGAAAGATAATAACACGTGCAGCTATTACTGAAAGAGTAAAAGAAGGTGCTACTTACATGACTTATCAATGGTGGGTTGGAGCTTGCAATGAGCTTACTATTGACAGTTTAGATCCAATTTCAAAGACACCAGAATTTAAATACTGTGCAGTTAAACTTGAGAGAATTGAGAACCAGACAGCAGCTGAAAAGGAAATTAAGGATAATTATAGTAAGATAAAGAAACAGATGAGGGTTGAGAAAGTAAAATAATTTTAGGCATGGGAAAAGAAATAGCAAGTAAAATATCCGTCGCATCTTTGACTTGTTATTTATTTTCACATGCCTTATAAGGGGAAATTTATATGGTTAATAGAGATGAAGCTTTGAGCATGGTTTTGAAAGAGACATCTTTGGGTAGCGTAGAAGAAAAATCTATATTGGATTGCCTTGATAAAGTACTTTATGAGGATATTTATTCAAAGGACAATTTGCCACCCTTCCATAAATCAGCCATGGATGGTTATGCAATAAAAAGTAAAGATACTGCAGGAGCTTTAGAAGATGCTCCTGTACAGTTTAATATAATAGGAATTATTAAAGCGGGACAGTTTCCAGAGGAAGAACTAAAAAGTGGAGAAGCCTTTAAAATAATGACAGGAGCTCCACTGCCTAAGGGGTCAGATGCTGTAATACAAATTGAGAAGGTAAAAAATAAAGAGGATAAACTCTCTGTATATGAAGAAGTAGATATTTTTGAAAATGTAATCAAAAGAGGCGAAGAAATTAAATCTGGAGAAATTGCATTAACTAAGGGTACTGTGATAAGACCCTTTGAAATAGGGCTTTTGGCATCTCTTGGTTACAGTAGAATTCCTGTATACAGAACTCCTATAGTTTCCATAATAGTTACAGGAGACGAGTTGTTGAGTATAGATAGTGAACTCAAACTAGGTAAAATAAGAAATAGTAATGAATATTCTCTAAGGGCATTAATTAAAAATATGGGAGCTAGAGCTTTATCCTTTGGAGTAGTAGAAGATTCTAAAGAAGTATTAATTGATAGAGTAAAACAGGCTCTTGAACATTCAGATGTAGTTTTAACTTCAGGGGGAGCTTCTAAAGGTGATTATGATTTTGTAGAGGATGTATTAAGGGAACTAGAAGCGGATATAAAATTTACTTCTGTTGGAATAAAACCAGGAAAACCTTTAAGTTTTGCAAAAGTTAAGGATAAATTATTTTTTAGTTTACCGGGAAATCCACTGGCAGCTATAACTACTTTTCAGGAATTTGTAAAACCTGCATGTGAAAAGATAATGGGAAAAACAACGGATATTGATATTTTCCCTGTTATTTTGGCCGATGATTATAATACTAAAAAAGGTAGAAGAAAATATATATACGTAAATATACAGAAGGTACAGGGGGTATACTATGCCTATAAAATAGATTCTCAAAGTTCAAGCGGTTTAAAGGCGGTAACTAAGTCCAATGGAATTGTAATATTACCAGAGGAAAAGGGCAGTGTTAAGTCAGGAGAGATTCTAAATGGATACTTTATATTCTAATAAAAAAGTTATTTCTATAATATCTGCTAAATCAGATATGGGTAAAACTACATTAATTGAAGGGCTTATTAGCATATTTAAGCGAAGAGGCTACAACATTGGTGTGTTAAAATACGATGTAAAAAGGTTTGAAATAGATAGAGAGGGCAAGGATAGTTACAGATTTACCAAGGCAGGAGCAGATACTATGATAATTGCCTCATCAAATAAACTTGCCATAGTTCAAAGGATAGAAGAAGAGCATAGCATTGAGGATGTAATAAACCGTTTTGAGAATATGGATTTAATAATAGTAGAGGGCTTTAAAAGTAGAGGCTATCCACAAATAGAGATCCACAGAAAGGATAGAACCTCAAAGCTTCTAATAAGGGATAGTTCCTTTGATTCTTCAAATATTATAGCTGTGGCAACTGATGAAAACTTACCGGATATAGAGCTTCCACAGCTTGACCTTAACAATGTAGATAAGGTTGCAGACTTTATTGAAAATAGGTTAATAATATGAAGCAGACTGTTATTTGCAAAATTTCAAAAATAGAAGATTGTAAAAGGGAAGATAACCTAGATGATATTATAGTTAGGGAATATCCTCTATCTATATTCTTAAACGAGAAAAAATTAGCTACACTTTTATGCAGTCCGGAAAATCTTAAGGCTTTGATTGTGGGCTTTTTAAGAACGGAAGGCATGATAAATAAGGCTGAGGATGTTATTTCATTTAAATTGGATGAAGCTAAAAGCCAGGTAGAAGTGGAAACATTGGACAAGACTCTCACAGGAGAGAACTTCTTTTCCAAAAAGATAGATTTAGACAGTATAAAAGTAGAGGATATAAAGGGTATAGACAATTTCCTAAAATCTTTAAATTGTAAGCCTGTAGAAAGTGATACTAGTATAACTGTACCCAATATATTTAGATTCATGAGAGAAAATCTAGACCATTCAAAGGTGTTTAAAGAGACTGGCGGAGTTCACTGCGCTGCACTGGTAGATAGTGAGAAGATGCTAGTAGCTAAGGAAGATGTGGCAAGGCACAACGCACTGGACAAGGTTATAGGAGAAGCACTTATGAAAAATATATTCCTTAAGGACAAAGCCGTTATACTTAGCGGAAGGGTATCTCTTGAAATGATTCTAAAGGCTGCAAAGATGGAAATACCTATAATTATATCCAAGTCAGCACCTACTAGTCTTTCAGTGGCTCTAGCCAAAAGTCTTAATTTAACCTTGGTAGGCTTTGTAAGAAGAAATAAAATGAATATATACACAGGTGGATACAGAGTTAAGGAATAAAAATATAAAAATTATAAGTATAGGCCCAGATACTATTTAGTGTACAGGGGCATATCTAAGAAAATAGAGAGGTTGGAAAAAATATGAGCATAAAACCTAATTCTTTTGTTATAGCAGAAGCTAGTAAATGTGTAGGATGTAAAGCTTGTGAAATAGCTTGCTTTAGAGCACATAGTAATGGGGTAAAAAAACCACTTACAGTAGGAAATATAAAAACTCCTATAATACCAAGAATACATGTAATTAAAAATGAAAAGTTTTCAGTACCAGTGCAGTGTAGACAATGTGAGGATGCACCCTGTGCAAATGCCTGTCCTATAGAAGCTATAAAACAGGAAGATAATGTTATGGTAGTGAATGAAAAGGCATGTATTGGATGTAAAGCCTGTGTAATGGCCTGTCCTTTTGGAGCTATAGAAGTTAGAAGTGAAAGTGAAGACAAGCCAAAGATTGCATACAAATGTGATTTATGTAAGGGACAAGAAACTCAAGCTTGCGTAAAAATATGTCCTAAGAAGGCGTTAAGACTATTTGATCCAATTGAGGAAAAGAAAAGACGAAGCATAGAAGCAGTTTGTAATTTACCTGAGGAATTTTAAAGCTTAAGGCATATTCAAATAAGAAAATCTCATGAGAATCCATTTATTCAGAAGTTATATAAAGACTTTTCAGGGAAACCACTAGGTGAAAAGTCACACAATTTATTACATATAAAACATATATCAAGAAAAAAGAAATGTAGTGAAGATAAGAAAAAGGAAATAGTTTTAGTATAATTATCACAATATATAAGGCATATGAAAATAAATAACAAGTCAAAGATGTGACGTATATTTTGAAGTCAACAAGGAAATAGGTTCCTAAGATAGTGAGCTATCTTAGGGTTCTGTTGACGCAGTGGGATTCAAAATAGACTAGCATACTGACTAATTATTTATTTGAATGTGCCTAAAGAGGAGAGATAAAATGAATAGTTTTGTTATAGCTAATCCAAAGAGATGTATAGGTTGCAAAACTTGTGAGGCCGGCTGTGTAATGGCTCACTCAGAAAAGAATATATTAAGTAAGAAAAATGATAAATTAAAATTCAATCCACGTTTAAAAGTTATAAAAACTTGGAATGTAACTTCTCCAGTAATGTGTAGACACTGTGAGAATGCACCCTGTACAAGTGCCTGTCCTAATGGATCTATAACTAATACAGATGGAGTGGTTTTAATTAATGAAGACACTTGCATTGGTTGTAAATCCTGTATGGTAGCTTGTCCTTTTGGAGCTATAGATTTAATTGTACAGCATGATAAAGATGGAAAAGTAATAATGCAGACAGGTCTTAAGAGTAGAGATGGTAAAAAGCTTATAAGTAAAGAAAAAATGGTGGCTAATAAATGCGATTTATGTGTTGGAAGAGAAAATGGACCAGCTTGCATAGAAGTGTGTCCAACAGAAGCTTTAAAATTAGTTAAAAGTGAAGATATAGATGAATCAGTTCGTAAAAAGAGAGAAGTTACAGCAACAAATTTAGCAAATATGGGGTAAAATTATGGAAAATTTTAAAACTGCAGTAATTCTTGCGGGAGGAAAGAGTTCTCGTATGGGTTTTGATAAACAGTTTCTAAAAATAGATGAAAAAAGACTTATGGATACTCTAATATCTGAACTTAAAACTGAGTTTCAAGATATAATAATTGTAACCAATAAACCTTCAGAATATGAATTTATAAATACTAACTATAGAATAGTTTCAGATGAAATAAAGCAAAAGGGTCCTCTATCGGGAATTCATATTGGACTTAAGGAAAGTAAGAGCAAGTATGTCTATTTTATAGCTTGTGATATGCCAAAGATAAACTTAGATTATATAAGATATATGAAAAGTGAACTTCTTAGAACAAATGCAGATGCCTGTGTTACAGAGCATAATCATAGAATAGAACCCTTTAATGCCTTTTATTCTTCAGAAATATTGCCTAAAATAGGGGAGTTAATCCTAAAAGGAAGATTATCAATGCTAGCACTTATAGATAATATTAACACACATTTTATTCAGGAGAGTAATGCAAAGAAATACAACAACAATTTCAATATGTTCTTCAACCTAAATACTCCAAAGGATTTATCAGAATATAAAGATATAGATAAAAATAGCGAAAGATGATATAATTTATAACTAAAAGTAGAAAATTGTATTAATAGTATAGGAGATTTTGAATATAATACATTATATAAGGCATCTTCAAATAAATAACTAGTCAGTATACTAGTCTATTATGAATTATACTACGTTAACAGAACCTTCTGATAGCACAACTATCATCAGAACCTGTTTCCTTGTATAATTCAAAATATACGTCGCATCTTTGACTTGTTATTTATTTTCACATGCCTAATAGAAAATGGGGTATACTAGATCGGTTGTAATAGTGAGGGATGATGGAAATGCGTGATTCATACGGTAGAAGAATAAATTATTTGAGGATATCTGTTACAGATTTATGCAATTTAAGATGTAAATACTGTATGCCTGAAAAAGGCATAGAAAAGATAGATTACAATGAGATTTTAAAGCTTGAAGAAATACAGAGTATAACTGAAAGCTTTGTTAATCTAGGAGTGGACAAGATTAGAATAACTGGTGGAGAACCTCTAGTTAGAAGAAATATTCTAAAGCTAATAGAGGATATAGGAAAGCTTACCAAGGTAAGGGATTTTGCCATGACTACTAACGGTACGCTACTAAAAAAATATGCAAAAAATTTAAAAAGTGCAGGTCTTAACAGGTTAAATATAAGTCTAGATACCCTAGATAAAAATAAGTATGCTAAAATTACTAGAAATGGAAGACTAAGTGATGTGCTAGAGGGCATAGAAGAGGCTAAAAAGGTTGGACTAGGGCCTATAAAACTCAATGTGGTTTTGATGAAGGACTTCAATGAAGATGAAATAGAGAATTTTGTAAATTTGACCAAAGATGAAGAAATAGATGTAAGGTTTATTGAACTTATGCCTATAGGGGCCTTGAAATACTGGTCTCTCAATAATTATATTTCTAATGAAACAGTGCTTAAAAACATAGAAGGATTAGTTGAAACTGAAACTGTAGACATCTCCTCTCCTGCTAGATACTATAAACTTCCTGGGGGTAAGGGAAGAGTTGGACTTATTAATCCTATATCCTGTAAGTTCTGTGAAAACTGCAATAGAATAAGGCTTACTGCAGATGGAAAGATAAAACCTTGTCTTCATTCCAATGATGAAATAGATTTAAAAACACCTCTTAGACAAGGAAAAGATATTAATGGACTAATAGGGGATATTATTAAAAATAAGCCTAAAGAGCATAATCTAGAAGATGGCGATTATATAAATAGAAATATGACTGCTATTGGTGGTTAAGTCGTAGAGATTAATATTTTCAAATACAAATATAGTAAAAAACTTGCATACAAGATAACTGTTGTTACTGTTCGTTAGCAGTGATAAGGCATATGAAAATAAATAGTAAGTCAAATATACTAGCATACTGACTAGTTATTTATTTGAATGTGTCTAAAAGTTAATTAAAGATATATAAGAAGGAGCTATGGGTAAAAATGGCTAAAGTTATATCAATTAATATCAGCGATAAAAAAGGGGTCATAAAGACTCCTATAGATAGAGGTATTTTCATAGAGGAACATGGACTAAAGGATGATGCTCATGCTGGAAAGTGGCATAGACAGGTAAGTTTATTAGCTCAGGAAAGTATAAATAAGATGATTGAAATGGGAGTAACGGGTCTTGTGCCAGGTAA
The DNA here is from genome assembly GCF_000246895.1 of Clostridium arbusti SL206. GTDB lineage: Bacteria > Bacillota > Clostridia > Clostridiales > Clostridiaceae > Clostridium_I > Clostridium_I arbusti. The sequence goes on from NZ_BAEV01000068.1 coordinate 9,050, forward strand.
ATTTGCTGAAAACATCACTACAGAAGGTATAATTCTACATGAACTTCCTGTAGGTACAAAACTAAAGATAGGAGATACTATCCATGAAGTAACTCAGATCGGAAAAGAGTGTCATACAGGCTGTGCCATAAAAAATCAGGTTGGAAAGTGTATAATGCCAACGGAGGGCATATTTACAAGGGTATTAAAGGGTGGAGATATAAAACCTGGAGATACCATAGATATAATAAAATAATAATCCCTAAGCATCAGTTTGAATTTTTATTACTGATGCTTAGAATCTGTTTATAGCAATTCAGAATTAGAGTTAAATAAAATATTTATATCCACTTCATTAGTTTGGCGAATTTCAGCTAAAACCCATCTGTTATCACTTCTAACAAATTTCCAATATTCTATGAATATCTTGTTAAATACAGATCCACCAGTGACTTTTGAGGTACGATCATCAATAGTGTAGTCTGCCATGGTAGCTTTTATATAGAACCATAGATTGTCTGATGATTTATTTTTATAACTATTTACACAGACAGGTTTTATATTTAAAATCTTAATTCGTTTTAATATATTTTTTTCATTTCTTATTTTCATCCAATTGGTTTTTATTTCATGAAGTTCATATATATTTTTATTCATATAGTTTTTTGCTATAATTTGATTACGTTCCATCCAAGCTTTTTGAACTATATAAAAGCAGTCAGAAACTCTCTTAATTAAAGGATTGTAATTATAGCTGTTATCTATCTGGGATAACCGAATTATTAATTTTCGGGCTTTCTTACTCTGTTCATTTAATAGTAAACAAGTATTTATTGAAAAGTCTTTTGACCGTAAACCACTGAGTAGAAATACTGAAATAAATAATATAGTTCCTACTATAGAACTCAATGTACCTATAGATCCATTTCTATTATAGCTACTAGAACTATGACTTACACTCCCTGAGCTACTGCTGGAACTACTATGACCTCCAGTGCCGCCGTGACCACCACCAGCACGAGCTAGTACTAAACTACTGGGAAATAATAAGAATGTCAAAAGAAAAATAGATATTATTAATGATTTGAATTTCAAATATATGCCTTCTTTCTTTTAATAACTTATAATGAGATAGTTCTTATTTCACTATTGTAGTATAATTTAACATGGAATTGCAAATAAAAAATGTATAGTTATTCAATTGATAATGTTAATAATTTATATTAGTTAAGTATATATTGTTAACTTGAGAAAAGAGGTTTTTCAATATGAGAAAACAAGCAAAGGTAATCTGGACTATAGCTGTTATAGCCATTATAGTTGTTGGTGCCTATATGTACTTTGGAGAAAATACTAATGGATTTCTAGCTGGTAATAAAGAGGAAATTGTTAAAACTGATGTATCAAATACTATAAATGGATTCTTTAAAGAACTTAAAAATGGAAACTTGGATAATGCATCAAAATATCTTATAAATGATAATAAATATGCCAATTTAGATTTAAATTTTAAGGATAAGTCTTATGAAGATATTATGAAGAGATTGGTTTCAAAGCTAAATTATAGCATAGAAAATGTAACTGTAAATGACTATACTGCAAAGGCTAGACTAAATATAACCTCTGTAGATTTACTAAGTTTTTATAATACATATTCCAGTGAAATAAATCCATTAGTACAATCCTATTTAAATGGAGGTGCATCTCAAAAGGTAGATGCAGAAAATAAAATTAAAGCATTGTTAAATGATAAAGTAGGTAAAGATATTGATAGCGGAAATTACCAAAAGCTAAATGGAAGCATAGATGTGAATTTAAAGAATGTAAACGGAAAGTGGCTTATAGAGCCAAATCAAGATTTAATATACTATTTAACAGGTAAAATGACATCTATTATGAATAAATAGATGTCACTTATTCTTTATCAACAACCAGTTCAATTATTTCAGGAGTAGCAAAGAATCTAATGGGAAGTGTGCTGCAGCCAATTCCCTTTGAAGTTATAATTGTGGAATTACCCTTGGTATTAATGGTTTTAATAAACTTTTGACCATAATTGGATTCTGTTACTGGTGCATATAATCCAAAGAAATTTATTTGCCCTCCATGAGTGTGACCACTTAATCCTATATCAAAATTTATATTATATTCTTCAAAAAAATCTGGATTATGAGAAATAATAATATTTAAATATTGATCATTTATTTGACTATCACTAATTTGAACTTGTCCATTTCTTAAATCATCTACGCCATGAAGAAGTATGGTAGTATTTCCAATATCTAAAGAATAAGTTTTATTCTTTAATAGATTTATTCTTTGATCTTCCATGGTTTCTAATAGTAATTCTAAATTTTTACCAAGATAGTACTCGTGATTGCCTAAAACTGCTACTATACCGTGTTTAGATTTAATCATGCTTATTTCCTCAAAGAATTTATCTAAAATAGCTCTTCGAAACTTAGTGTTTTTTTCTACAAATAAATAATCACCACCAAGTATAACTAAATCAGCATTAAGGCTGTTCACTTTATTCACTATATTTTTTAATCTGTATTTAAAATAGTAATCTCCATAATGAAGATCTGATAGAAATACTATTTTCATTCTATTATTAACTTTTTTACTTCTAAAGTTAATTGTATTTATTCTAACTACCTGAGCCTCAAGCAGTGACCATACTAAACCTATAAACAACATAAAAATTATTATATATAGTAATTTCATAAAAAATCACCTCCTGAAAATTGTATGTTTTATTATAGAGTAAATAAGGCTTCAATGTCAAATTGCCTCTGTGAACAATTAATGAAATATGTATTGTATTATACAAAAAATTCCCTGTTGATGTATAATAGATTTATTATATTTTTAGGACTAGCTTTTAAAGGAGGTAATGAATTTGAAAAAAGCAATAATTTTAATAATATGTTTATTATGGTTCGGATTTATATTTTATAATTCAACTAAGTCTGGCGATGTATCCAACACAAAAAGTTATACTTTGCTAAATAAGATAAGAGCAGAATATAGACAGCTAGATGGTGAAGAAAGGCAGCAATATAACAATTTACCTAAGAGCGCTAGAGAAGAGCGTTTAAACCTTATAATAAGAAAAAATGCTCATGCATTTGAATATTGTGTACTAGCTATAGTGATTTCAACTATACTGTTCCAGTTTAAAGTAAAGGGAAGAGGAGCAATCATATATATAATGTTCATTTGCCTGCTATATGCAGTACTAGATGAGTTTCATCAAATTTATGTACCAGGGAGAACTTCCAGTGTACGGGATGTATTAATAGATTTTTCTGGAGCGTTAATAGGAATGATATTTTACTATTTTGTTTACTACAAATTCATAAATAAAAAGGTAGTAGATGAACGAGTAAATTATGTTGTAAGATAGAATGAATTAGAACATAACTAATAACTAGTCAGCTTTGTTAATATGGCAGAGCTGAATTTTTATGTAAAAATAAATTCATAGTTATTATAAGGCACATTCAAATAAATAACTAGTCAGTATGCTAGTCTATTTTGAATCCCACTGCGTCAACAGAACCCTAAGATAGCTCACTATCTTAGGAACCTATTTCCTTGTTGACTTCAAAATATACGTCGCATCTTTGACTTGTTATTTATTTTCATATGCCTAATAGCATAAGCTAGCATTGAAACACATACAAAATATGAATAATATTATTAAGAGAAGTTGGAAATAATATTATTAATATATTGCAATAAATTATAGTATGTTTTCATAAAAGATGTGAATGGCAAATATACAGTTCATATAGCTAAGGATGATAATATGTTTTTTTCTATGGAGAAATTTAAATGTGGAACGGTTAATTTAATTAAAAAAGCATTGGCAGATGATATATTGGCACTTTCTTCACAGCTTGCCTATAGTTTTTTGCTTTCTTTTTTCCCATTTTTAATATTTTTAATGACTATAGTTGGATACAGTGACATAAAAACTAGTGACATTATGGATGCTGCAAAATTTATAATACCAAGCGATGCCTATGCTTTGGCTAATAGAACTGTTGCAGAGGTGGCTCGTAGCAAGAATGGTGGACTTCTATCTATAAGTCTTATATTAACCATATGGTCTGCTTCTTCTGGTTTCAATGCTGTTATAAAGGGCCTAAATAAGGCCTATAATGAAAATGAGTGGAGAGGTATATTGAGAGTAGAGCTTATATCTATAGGGTTTACCTTTGCACTGGCAATAGTTATAATGTTTTCAGTTTTTCTTTTGATATTTGGAGAGACTAATACTTATTTTTTAGTTAAGTGGTTTGGACTTCCAGAAGAATTTAAACTTCTTTGGAATGTGGGAAGATACGTGGTTACTGTGATTATTATGGTAATAGTATTTGCCTTAGTTTATAGATTTGCTCCCTGTAAAAGACATAGATGGATAGACGTAATGCCAGGGGCATTATTTGCATCTTTGGGATGGATAATATCATCTCTTTGTTTTTCCTTTTATATAAGTAATTTTGGAAGTTATTCAAGGCTATATGGAAGTATTGGAGCGGTAATAATATTGATGCTCTGGCTTCTTATTACAGCTATTATTGTTATTTTAGGAGGGGAGATAAACTCAGTACTATTAAAGCACTGCAAGTAAGTTATGTAAAATATTTCCTCTATGAAAACTTTATCAATTCTATTTACACATGAATTTTTTTACTGTAGAATTTCAATTGTTGAGTGTGTTAAAAATAGCAAAAAAGGGATGAATCAGGTGAATAGAGATATTTTCAAGAAGATTTCAATTGTAATAATAGCAGCAGCAATATTTACTGGATGCAGTGCAAAGACAGGTACTGAACTAAAGGATAGTAAACCTCAAATAGTAAAGGTAACAAAAAATCTACAGAGAAACACTCCAGAGGAAACTATAAAAAGTTATTATGCTAATGAAGTAAATAGTGATGCTGAGTTTTTAAGTAAATATTTTATAAACCCACAGATGTCAGAAGTAGATTTAATAAAAAAGAAAATAAATGCTTTTAAAGTTAAAAAAATTGAAGTGATAAAACTATTTAATATGAAAAAACAAGGTAATTATGCAGTTAGTATATGCTCTTTTAATACATATTTTAATGGAATAGAAAAACCAAGACCAGATATAGAAGTTGTGTCTTTAGTGAATAAGAACGGTACCTGGTATATTCTAAATGATTATGGAAGTGTTTTGGATAAGGATCTGAATTGGTTAAATGAAACTAATTCAGAACAAAAGAAATTTGCAGCAAAGGACAATGATATTAAAGCTATAATAAAGCAAAGTGAAAATTTTGATAAAATAAATAGTAAGTTCTTAGACAAGGGTAATAAAGCTATGATTCAAATGAGAAACACCAATAACACATCTTTTTAGTTATTGGCGTTTTTTTATTTGTTTTTTTAAGATTTTTATTCCATATTATATAATAAAAGTATAATTATATAATAAAAGTTATCATATAATTAAAAGAAATAATTTTTAACCTGACTAACTTGGCGTAAGTCTCCCACGCACAGAGTGAAAGCGATTCACGCAAAATCAAAAAGAAGATTTTGGTTCTCGGCTTGCACTCTGTGAAAGCGACCAAATACAAAATAAATTTTGTTTTGTCTGCTTTTCTTCAAGGGGGAGTTCAACGCCAAGTAAGTCATGCATTTGCAGTTCTAATATTCAGATGGAGTAAAAGAATCCCCACCTGAATTAAGAACTTGCTTCAATTTCAGTAAAATACTAGTAAAGTGAGTAACATGCAGGAGGCAGATAATGAACCATATTTTAAATATTTCAAAGGTCTTTAAAAGGGATATGAAAAGTATAATACATAATCCAATAGCATTAATAATTATTACGGGGATTTGCATTCTTCCTTCTCTATATGCTTGGGTAAATATAAAAGCTTGTTGGAACCCCTATGAGAATACTAGTACTATTCCTGTAGCAATAGTGAACAAGGATAAGATGATCTACTTTAAGGATAGAAAATTAAATATGGGAAATGAAATTGTTAAGAATTTAAAGGCTAATAAGAAGATTGGGTGGAAATTTGTAAGTGAAAGGGATGCGGATTTAGGAATTGTGGATGGCACATATTATGCAGAGATAGAAATACCAGAGGACTTCTCCTCAAGCTTTGTAAGTATTCTCTCTGATAATCCTAAAAAGCCACAAATAACCTATAAGGTTAATACAAAAGAGAATCCAGTGGCAGGTAAAATAACTGACGTGGCTAAGGATACTTTAATAGAACAGATAACTTCCAATTTTATAGTTACAGTAAATCAGACACTATTCTCATCTTTAAATGAAGTGGGACAAGATGCAGAAAAAAACAAAGAGGATATAATCAAGGTTAAAAATGACATAATAAATATAAATAATAATATGGATTTAATAACTAATACGCTACAGAGCATAAATATTAGTTCTGGAAATTTAGGCACATTTTTAACTGAACTGAGAACTACTATTCCTTCAGTAGAAAGTGGTTTAAATTCTGCAATACAAAGTAATGAAAATAATGGAGCTGTAATAAAATCTACACAGACTACTTTAAATAATTCTACAAATAATATTCAGACCAATTTAGATAATCAAAAGGCCTCAATTTATAGAATTCAGACTATGCTTGGCAATTTGAATGAAATCAGTAAAAGCTCCAATACATCACAGTTTAATTCTGTTATATCTGAAATTAACTCGGCTATAAACAGTGCTAATAACTCAAATAATGCCATGATTGATTATTTACAAAAGATCAATAGTGTAATTCCAAAGGCAGATATATCAAATATGGTAAGTTCTTTAAAGAATATACAAACTTCTTTAGCTGATGAAAAAAATAAATTGAATAATTTACAGCAGGATTTCAGTAAGACAAATTCAATTAATAAGGATACATTGAACTCTCTGATAAGTAATGCAGGAAATTTGAATAGTCAATTGACAAACTCAATAAATCAGTATAATTCAAAGGCAAAAGGATCTTTAAATTCTATAGGAAATAGTTTAATAACTGCAACTAATGATGCTAATTCACTAATGCAAGAGGCTCAGGAGACAAATCAGCAAATAGATAAACTTATGGGCAGTGCAATTGAAGGTACTACTTTAGCATCTAAAGTAAGTGGTGATTTAAATAATAGGCTTCTGGAATTCAAGGATACAATTGCAAAGCTCAGTAGTAAGTTTCAATTGGTAAATAATAATGATTTACAGCAAATAATATCCATACTTCAGAGTAACCCTAGATTTATGGGAGATTTTATAGCTGAGCCCTTTAACTTGAAAGATGAATCCATATATACAACACCAAATTACGGCTCAAGTATGGCACCAATTTATACTGTACTTGCTATTTGGGTAGGAGCACTTTTACTTACATCTATACTTACAACCAAAACAGTTTCTGTAAAAGGATATAGAGAACTCAGTATTCGTGAAAAACATTTTGGAAAAATGCTTACTTTTATTACTCTGGCAGTAATACAATCTTTTATAGTTTCTCTGGGAGATAAATTTCTCTTAGGAGTTTATACAGTAAATACACCCTTAATGATAGCTTTTGCATTAGTTTCGGGGATAACTTTTTCAATTATAGTGTATACTTTGGTTTCGGTGCTAGGAAATGTAGGTAAGGCTATTGCCATTATACTTCTCATAGTTCAGGTAGCAGGTAGTGGAGGAACTTATCCTATACAGGTAGATCCATTGATTTTTAGAATAGTACAGCCAATGTTACCTTTTACCTATAGCATTGGAGGTTTTAGAGAATCTATAGGTGGACCTCTTATAAGTACTGTGTTTCTAGATTTTAGTATGCTAATAATAATATCAATAATATTTATACTATTTGGATTTTTATTTAAGAAGCCATTAGATCCTATAATTTTAAAATTTGAAGAAAGATTTAAAAAGTCAGGAATAGGAGAATAGAAGAACTTGGGGTGAATATATGAAAAAATTATTTGGAATATTCATAAGAGATATAAAAAATATAGCTGTAAATCCTGCTGCAATTGTAATAGTTCTAGGATTATGTATATTGCCATCATTGTATGCTTGGATAAATATAAAAGCCTGTTGGAATCCTTATGCAAACACTGGGAATCTTCCCATTGCCATAATTAATGAGGATGAAGGGGCTGTACTTAACGGAAAAAATATAAATGTAGGCGATCAGGTTGTTGATAAACTTAAAAATAATAAGACAATAGATTGGATATTTGTAGATCAGTGGCAAGGAAATTATGGATTGAATGAGGGGAAATATTATGCACTAATAGAAATTCCAAATAATTTTTCAGAAGGGCTAGTAAGCTTAGCGTCTACAAATCCTAAAAAACCTAATATTATATATAAAAGTAACGAAAAATTAAATGCTATTGCTGCTAAGATAACAAATGCGGTAAAAGAAAAATTTGCCAATGATTTAAAATCTGAATTTGTAGGTGCTGTTAATAGGGAAGCCATAAATACCTTAAATTCAATAGTGGATAATCCAGACAAGCAGAAGGCACAAATTATTCAATTTAAAGAAACTCTAGATGAGGCAAATAATAATATTGCAGACATAAAGAAATATATAGGTGAGGCAAATTCCAATTCTTTAGGACTACAGAATTATTTAGGCAATGTGCAAAATAATTTACCTAAGGTCACTGAGCAGATTAATAGTTTGCAGCAAGCTACAGAGAGCAGTAAAACGCTGGTTTCAGATACCAGTCAGACTATAAGTTCTACAGCAAGTACACTTAATAATGATATGGTTCAGGCACAATCCATAAATAATAGGATTCAAACACTCCTGCAGCAAATTAAAGATACAAATAATAGTGCTGCGAGTTTAACTAACTCCAAGGATATTACAAATAACATAAGTAATCTTAGTAATTTAAATGATTCTTTGGATAAAACTATAGGAACGGATATTAGATTTCTTCAGTCTATAGCCGAAAGAAGTAATAATAATAATCTAAGTAATATGATAAACTCTTTGAACTCCTTAGATGGATTAATAAAGACAGAGGGAAATAATTTAAATCAATTAAAAACTATGATAGGAAACAAAGCAGATGGAAACTCCTTAAATGATAAAATAGATAAGATTTCAGAAGAAAATAATGAAATCTCAAACAATATAACTAGTAACTCTAATGATTTTTATGTAAATGTATTGCCGGTACTAAATAATATGAGAGACAATTTAAATACAAATTTAGATGATGTTAATTCCGTGCTGGAGTCAACTAAGGTAATAGTGCCTCAGTTAAATGCTTTAGCTAAGTATGGAATAGCTACTAGTAAGTTATCCGTTAATCAAGCAAACCAATTAAATGATAAATTGTCGGCTATTCAAAACCAGTTAAATGAATTAACTTCTAAAATGAAGGCTATAAATGGAGATAATTTAAATGATATAGTAAAGATACTTCAAATGAATCCCAATAAGCTTTCAAGCTTTATATCTTCACCTCTGGATGTAAAAGAAGTGGACGTGTATGGAGAAGGAATATTTGGAGTTGGATTAACGCCTTTTTATACAGTGCTTGCAATTTGGGTTGGCGCACTGCTTTTATGTGCACTGCTGACTACAGAATGCAAAAACTTTGAAGGCAAGGGAAAGTTGAATTTTGTACAAAAACACTTTGGTAAGATGCTGTTATTTCTACTAATAGCGCTTATTCAAGCTGCCGTAGTTACCCTTGGAGATAAGTACATACTTGGAGTTAATCCAAAGAATATGGTGCTCATGATGGAATTTGCCTTGGTATCCTCAGTAACCTTTACAATTATAATATTTACATTAGTATCTTTAATGGGCAATGTTGGAAAGGCTATTGCAGTGGTAATGATGGTATTTCAAATTGCTGGAGCTGGAGGAATTTATCCAATACAGACAAATCCTAAAATATTTGGAGTGCTGGAGCCTCTGTGGCCCTTTACCTATGCAATAAATGGCTTTAGAGAGGCCATTGCAGGACCTATTTGGAGTAATGTACAGAAAAATTTTATAGCTTTAGGCTATTTTATAATAATATTTTTATTGCTGGCAATTTTAAAGCCCGTATTTCATAAGGTAACAGAATTTATGGAACATAAATTTAAGCAGTCGGGGTTATAATGAACTAGTAAATGAACTGGCTTAACACTGAAAATAAAATTCACTTCAATGTTAGGCATATTCAAATAAATAACTAGTCAGTATGCTAGTCTATTTTGAATCCTACTACGTCAACAGAACCCTCAGATAGCTAACTATCCGCAGAACCTGTTTCCTTGTATGATTAAAAATATCCGTCGCATCTTTGACTTACTATTTATTTTCATATGCCTTAAGCCTTATTTTTTTATTTATGAAACATCGAAATTATTTCTTTTGAATTTCCCCCAACTATGTTTCAATGTTTTAAATCTTATTATACCTTCTAATTTAAAAAAGGTAGTCATCTGTCTATAACCAAAATTTTCTATTATTCCATAGAAGGATAGTCTTAAAAGCTGTCTAATAGAAGGATATTTATCAAAGGTATATTCCTCCAGCAGTATAGCACCAATAGAGAGAATAATCCCATATAGTATAGATATCATTAGAAATAATATGAAATATTGTACATTTAGAATTCCTGAAAAATATGAAACTGGTATAAGAATATAGCCTATAAATTCTACCAAAGGACCTAACATTTCAAAAATCCAAAAATAAGGTATAGCAAGCATACCTACAGTTTTGTACTTAGGATTTAAAAATAGGCTTTTATGTCTAAATAAGCTATCCATAAGTCCAACTTGCCATCTTCTTCTCTGCTTTCTTAATTCGCTAATTCTTTCTGGTGCCTGTGTCCAACAAACAGGATCAGCAATAAATTTTATTTTATACTTTTTCTTATTTTTACGCATATACCTATGAAGTTTAACTACAAGCTCCATATCTTCACCAATGGTATCAGTGGCATAACCTCCTACTGCAATTACAGCATCCTTTTTAAATGCTCCAAAGGCGCCAGAGATTATTAAAAGGGATTTTATTGAATCCCAGCCAACTCTTCCAGTTAAAAATCCTCTCAGATATTCTATAATCTGAAACATGGCTAATGGATTTTTAGGTAATCGTATATCTCTTATTTTCCCATTATCTACTATACTGCTATTTGCTATTCTAACGATTCCACCTACAGCGATAGTAAATTTATCCTCTAGAAATGGCATTATAATTCTTACTAAAGAGTCTCTCTCTAAAAGTGAATCCGCATCTATAGATGCAAATATAGGATATTTAGAAATATTAATACCTGTGTTTAGTGCATCAGCTTTTCCACCATTTTCTTTATCCACTACTATGAGTTTAGGTATTTCAAGACTTCTGTAGATACCATTTATCTTCTTAGTTTTTATTAGATACCTTATGGGTTGATACGCTGGTTTAAGATCAAAGGCTTCTATTATTTTTTTTAATGTACCGTCACTGGAACCGTCATTTACTACAACCACCTCAAAATTCAGGTAATTTAAAGCTAAAAGTGATTTTATATTATCAACTATTGTTTCCTCTTCATTATAAGCAGGTACCAATATGGATATCGGTATCATATTCTCTGAATTGGTATATTTTTTATAGCCTGAGTAGGTCATTTTTTTGATATAGTCATATAGGCTAAAACTTGCGAAAATAAATTGTAAGAAATATACAGAGTTAATGAAAAAAACGTAATAAATAATAAATATATTGAAATATACTACTATATTTTTTAGAGTATTTATATAAGTCAATCATTGACCTCCTTTATATATTTACTTATAGAATAGCACAGCTGTCTTTTATTAATATCCTGTGAATCTTTATAAGAAGTTATTTTATCCATAAAACCTAAATTTTCAATTTCAGCAGCTATTATGTCCTTTGCAAACTTATCATTTCCATTAAATATTGAAGGTAAGGAATGTAAATCTTTGTCTATAAGTAGTATTGACTGGGCTGAATTATAGCGTACAAACCATTGAGAGTCAGAAAGTGATTCTGTTAAAGATGCAAGAATAGAACTATCTCCAAATAGTCCTAAGGCCTTTGCTGCTACTGCTCTTATCTCCCAATTTTTGTTTTTTAAACATTCAGCTATATCATGTATATATCTTTTATCCTCCATAGAACTCAAAGCTTTTATAGAGGCTATCTTTTTTTCCGATGAAGAAGAGGATAGAAATTTTGATATATTTTCTCCTAGGGAACTATCTTTAATGCTTACTGCTGACTTTATAAATATGCAGCTTAATAAGTCATTTTCACAGTTAATCATATGATTATAGACGTATTTTTTATCTCCTTCAAAGCTTTGAATTATTTCAATAAGACTCCTTTCATTTAGGAAAATAGATGAGGTTATACTGTTAAAGGCATAAGTAAAGGCTATTTCATCACCTATTTTTGCTAAAGCTAATAGAGCATTATATTGTATATCTGATGAGGGTGATTTCACTTCTCTCATAATATACTTTATTGCTTTTTTACTTCTCATCTCACCTAGTGTTTTACAGGCTAAGGCTTTTGTATGCATATTGTTTTTCAAAAGACAGTTTATTTGCATGTCCACTAATCCTAGTTTTTCTACAAATTCTATAATAGGCTTTAATGGTATATCTTTGAAATTTTCAATATAATATATTAATCTGTCTTCTATGATTTTCATTTTCATATTACTAATAAAGTATGGACTAAAAAGTCTTATATCTACTGAATCTACATTACCTGTGCTTGTAATGGTATTTATTGAAGTATCAACAAGATCTAAAATTTCATCTAAATATCTTTTTCTCTTATTATTTTTATATATTTCATATATTTTTTCCCAGAGTATATAAAAATATAAAAATATTATTATTATAGAAAAAAATACTATAGAATAATAAACATATATTTGCATGAAATATCCTCTTTCTTTTGTATTAGTATTTATCCCCTATGTCTTTCAATGCATTCTTGAGAATGTAATATGAGGGTTTTAATCTTTCGTGATATGTAGGTATAT
>NZ_BAEV01000067.1 GCF_000246895.1 Clostridium arbusti SL206
GTATAACTATAATTGGAATGCTAAAGAAAGACGGGCTTTGTATTCGTGCCATGAATGATTTGGATAAAAACCTAATAGAGAAGTGACCGCTACCAAACAAAAACACCGCCCTTAGGCCCACTAAAGCGGTGTCTTATGTAATGTGATAGCTTAAAATTTATTTTATTATAGAAAATATTTATTTACTTGCAATTACAGCTAATCCAACTGCTCCCATTACCCCTGCATCTGTACCAAGTCCAGCAGGAACAATTTTACATGACTCAGCCATAGCTTTAAAGCATCTTGTATTTACTACTTCTTTAACTTTATCAAATACAATATCTCCACCTTTTGATACTCCTCCGCCGATAATAACTATTTCTGGATCAAATATTGTTATCATGTTAGCAACACATATACCTAAATAATTAAGGCTAGTATCAAGAATCTTTGAAGCTACTGCATCACCCTTCTTTGCTGCTTGAAATGTCTCATAGGAAGTTACATTTTCATAGGTTTTTAATATTGTATCTTCCCCATTTAAAATTGCTTCTTTTGCCCTTTTACCTATAGCAGTTCCTGATGCAAGTGCCTCTGCACAACCATAATTTCCGCAGTTACATCTTGGCCCATCTTTTTCAAGAGTCATATGGCCTATTTCAAGAGCATTACAGGTGTTACCCCTATATACTTGTCCATTTAATATAGCGCCTCCTCCAATTCCAGTACTTACTGTTATAAAAATCATATTCTTTGTACCTTGACCTGCACCAAATACAAATTCACCAATTGCTCCTACATTTCCATCATTATCAAGATAAGTAGGCACTCCAAATTTTTCTTTTATAGGATCTACCAATTTAAAATTCTTAAATGGAAGATTTGGTGTGGTTATTATTATTCCCTTTTCAGCATCCAGTGGCCCTGGAGAACCTATGCCTATAGCTTTAATCTCTTCCGGTTTCTTATCTCCATCGCTTAATATTTTTTCAATAACACTGATTACTCTTCCAAGTACTGCTTCTTCACCTTCAAAAGCATTAGTAGCAATTATATGCTGACTTAATACATTTCCATCCACGTCTGATAATGCTCCACAGATTTTAGTTCCCCCTAAATCTATTCCTATAACATATTCTTTTGCCATTAATTATTCACTCCAATACTTAGTAACCATTTATGCTATATTGTATAAATTAGTATAAATTTAAATATTTTATAATGATATTCTACAATAATCATTATAAAATATTCTTAAACAATTCATACAATAATGATAACTCATACTGATTTAATTTAATATGATACCTTTTTTCTATCTCACCAAAAATATCTTTGGAAACATCATAAAACTCCTTCTCTTTATCTGCATATTCCATTTTTTCTCCTGCCTCATAATTATCTGATGTCATTAGTCGTTCAATCATAAAAGCAATGTGCATATACAAATTTAGTTTAATATACCCGACTAAATTCATATCGTAATACTGTTCATATCTATAAATAACATTTTCTACTTCATTAATTACAATATTGGGATTTAAAAAAGTCAATCTACTAGCAATTCCTTCCATAGAAAAGAATTTGATAAACTCTCTTTTCATAGCTTCAAATTCCTGTTTATTCATTTCAGATTTTAATGCTTCCCATAGGCACTTTTCACCTTTTCCGTCTAAAATATCATAAACATTAACCCAAGGTATGGTTGTAATCTGTGGTAAATTTGATGTAGTAATTATTAGTTTTGTATGCTTAAAATCATCTTTATTATTTTGATCAATTAAATTTCTCAAATTCTTATAATCCATTGTAATAACATCCATAGTTTCATAATTAATAAAACGATCAATAAGCTCTTTTATTCTATGAGAAATTCCAAGTCCAGACATACAAGAAATAATTATATTATTTCCCCTTGCAATGCCTTCAAAATATTGAATACCAATTGTATAAGCATTCTTTGCCTGTTCCGCAATGTATTTAAAAGATACATTCTGAATCATTTTCATTCCAACATCCAAAGCAATTGCAGTTGTCACATTGTTCATAATAAGTAAATCTCCAGATAAATGATTCTTTATAGAAGAATACATTTGATTTAAGGAACCCATATCCACTAGTAGGATAACACCTTTGCTAGTATTTATTTTTTCAAGATAAGCATTCACCTTTTTAATTGTTTCTGCTGAAGATATTTCCATAGGCATATCTATAGATTCAAATACAAAGGTACCACAGTTTTGATTTGCAACAGATTGAATACTACTTGCAGTAGCACTTCCATGTGCTACAATTAATCCTTGAAGTTCAATAGTTTCTACTATATATTCTTGAAAAAATATAGTATTCATAATCTCTAAGCATTTAGATACTCCAGTGGAAATTGTGCCTAATTCTTCTCCAAGCTTTATAGCTACATAATGAGCTCTTAGAGATATATCCTCTAAAAAACCTATGACCTTATTAAAATTAAATTTAGCTATTATATCATCTTGTAATATTAAGACTAAACAGAACATTGGTTCCATAACTTCTTTAGGACAATGAACACCATAACGCTCTGCAATATTTAAAAACTTCTCCATATAACTTTCTCTGATAAATAAGTTTTGTTCTAAAAACAATATATTTAGATGTTTTTTAACAGAATTCATTAACTTTTTAAATTCAATAAAAATTTCTAACTTGGCTGCTTCAATATTTTCATAGGAAATATTTGAAATTTGTTGAAAAAACTCAATAAATTTTTGTTTTATTTTTATACTCTCATCTTCAACTTGAACTAATTCTCTGTTGTAAAATATTCTAAGTGGAGTTACATCTCTATTAGATGTACTAAAAGATATATCTGAAATATCAGGTATATCTTCTAAAGTAATATTTAAAGATACTTCATTCATCTGTTTTGTAAATGCATTAGCACAACTAATTTGAATAATATTTTGAAGAGTTCCAATATTCCCCTTAGGCTTTGAAAAACATAATACTTCTACAACATGCACATCAACTACAATATCTTTTTTTATTTTTTTTGCCTCTTTATAATAGAATAAATAAATCATCTGCAATCTTTCTGTAAAAGGACGATTTATTATACTATCAATATTAATATGAACCGCAATTCTACGTCTAAAGGTTTCCAGTAATACCTCTTCAGTACGTTCTGTGGTAGCAAAAATAAACCGTACATTAGATTTTTTCCATTCATTATCTCCCAATTGGCGATATTTCCCTGTGTCCATAAATAGAAATAGTTTTTCCTGATTGGCATAGGATAATCTATGAATCTCATCCAAAAACAGATAGCCGCCATTAGCCTCATTTAAAAGTCCTTCCTTATCACTATTTGCCCCAGTAAAACTTCCTTTCTTGTAGCCAAGCAATGTAGCAGACAATAACTCAGGATTATTTGCATAATCTGCACAGTTTAATACTACAAAAGGTGCTTTGGGTAAAATCACTTTTTGTTCCAAAGCATATTGATAAATCAAATTGGCAAGAAAACTTTTTCCCACACCACTTTCACCTGTAATAAGTATAGGTAATCCATTTGGAGGATAATTGACCACAGCCTTGCACTGTTCCACAACCTTTTTTTGGCTGCCATGACAACCAATTATAACACTAAATGCATTAGTTTCCTGCTGGTGGTCAATTTTTGTAATACTGTCTTTATTATTATCTTTAACATTTATATTATCTAATGCTGTATCTTCGTTTTTATTCTCATAGACGTTGGAAATACTCCAATATACAGGTCTTGAATTTGTCTTTTGCACCAATCTTTCCTCAAGTAAACGGTTAAGGTAATGACTAACTACCTGACGACTTAAATGTAATTCTTTTGATAACTCTACTGCACTAACCTTCACCTTTTCCATGCACATCTTTTGCATCATATCATAAACTTTATCTTTTGCCTGCATATTGGTATTCTCCCTTCATTACAATCTATTTTACAGTAAATATTTTAATTTGCCTATAGAGTAAAAAGACACCTTTTAGATAAAACTGCTACACAATTTACTTCAAAACAGTTTATCTAGACATAATAAATAAATTACTGCCTTTTCCTTTAATCCTTTATTCTACTATTTAATACTACGAACTATAAATGCCTCATAAGGTCTTAACGGCATATTTACTCTTATTTCATCATAGTTACTGATAACTTTCTCCCACTTTTCATAAAAATAAGGTAAAAGAGCATCTACTGCTGTCTCTTCCTCAGAAAAATTAGCTGCCACAAGCCATTTTTCACCCTTTAGCTCTCTTTCATATACATATAAATTTGGATGCTCTGGAAGATAAAGCTTAAATGTACCATCTGTAAGAATTTGTTCTTCATGACGTAACTTAATTAACTTCTGATAATAATAGAAAATAGAATCCTCATCTTCCAATGCTTCGGATACATTAATTTCAGAATAGCGTGGATTCACTTTAATCCAAGGTTTACCTGTTGTAAATCCTGAATTTTCAGAGCTGTCCCACTGCATTGGAGTTCTGGCATTATCACGGCTTTTTTTCCATACTGCAGCCATAAAATCTTCTTCTAAAATAGATTTATTTTTCTGAACTAATTCTCTATATGCATTATGAATTTCTACATCATCATATTCTTCAAGCTTATAATGAGCATTTACCATACCTATTTCTTCTCCTTGATAAATATAAGGTGTTCCTTGCATACCATGAAGTATAGTGGCAAAAGCTTTTGCACATTCTTTACGATAATTCGTATCATTTCCCCAGCGTGAAATTATTCTAGGCTGATCATGATTTTCAAAATAAAGAGCATTCCATCCATGATCAAGTAATTTTACTTGCCAGTTAGATAAAACACGTTTCAAATCCCTAAAATCGAAATCTTTTAAATCCCATTTTTTATTTGGAGAATTTGGAATTCTATCGAGATCCATATGTTCGAAGGTGATAATCATATTTAATTCTTTTCTTTCTGGATCTACAAATAATCTAGCAATATCCGAATCGGATCCAGGTGCTTCCCCAACAGTCATACAGTCATATTTTGATAATACTTCCCTATTCATTTCCTGCAAATACTCATGAAGTCTTGGTCCGTTAGCATGCATAAACCCTTTAATATACTTTTGCCCTGGCCTTTCTGGATAGTCTGGGAAATCAGTATATTTTGATATAGATGCAATTACATCCATACGCCATCCATCTACTCCTTTATCCATCCAAAACTTCATTAAATCATAGACTTCCTGGCGAACTTTTTTATTCTCCCAGTTTAAATCTGGTTGTTTCTTTGTATAGTAATGAAGATAATATTGCTTCCTTTCCTTTGAATATTCCCATGCTGAACCACAGAAGCTGGAACCCCAATTGTTTGGTTCACTACCATCCTTCTTAGGATCAAGCCAAAAATAGTAATCACTATATGGATTATCCTTAGATTTTTTACTTTCTTCAAACCAATAATGTTCATCCGAGGTATGATTAGCAACTAAATCCATTACTATTTTAATTCCTCTATTGTGTGCTTCCTTAATTAATTTTTCCATATCAGCATTAGTTCCAAATTTTTCGTATATCTTTCTATAGTCACTAATATCATAACCGTTGTCATCTTGAGGAGAGTCAAAAACGGGACTAATCCATATAACATCAATTCCTAGATTTTTTAAATAATCTAACTTTTCTATTATACCATTTAAGTCACCATAGCCATCTCCATTGGAATCTTTAAAACTTCTCGGATATATTTGATAAACAACTGCTTTTTTCCACCAATCACTCATAATAATTCTCCTTATCTTCTATAAATAATTATGCAATACCCAATGCTGAAAGTAAAATCCCCAATATAATAACACCGATTAATAGGATATTTATACTAACTTTTTTATTTCTCATCAAGTAAAAACAAATTAAAGTTATTGCTAGTGGTACAATACCTACGAATATCTGATCCAGCATATTTTGTAAATTAAGTACTGAAGTACCACCCATTTTAAATTGAACAGTAGTCTTGAATATTACCATTTGGCTGGTCATTCCGCCTACCATGATTAAACCAACAATACTGGCAGCCTTAGTTAGTATATTAATCAATCCACTGGCATATAATTTTTCTATATATTTTGACCCTAAACTATATCCTAAAAATGTTGCATAATATTTTATAACAATAGCTGGAATATTGAAAAGTAATAAAAATATAATCGGTGCAAGAACATTTCCAGATTGCCCCATACTAACAGCAACACCAGCTGCAATAACTCTAATAACTCCCCAAAAGATAGAATCTCCAATGCCTGAAATTGGGCCCATTAAGCTGGACTTCACAGCATTAATTGATGTAGTGTCAAAATCATCACGAATACTATTTTCCTTCTCCATTGAAGCTGTAAGCCCCATTATAAATGTAGATAATGGAATTGTTGCACTAAAATATGACATTTGGCGTGTTAATGCCTCTTTTCTATCTTTTGAATCAGGGTAAAATTTATTAATAAAAGGCATTAATGAATAGCAGAACCCTGAACCACCTTGCTTTGCAGGACTTACAGAAGAATATAAAGTAAAGGACCTCCAAAACATTTTTTTAAGCAATTTTCTTTCTTCTTTTGGAATTTCTTTAGTTAAATTACTCATCGAAAAAATCCTCCTCTTCACTATTACCTAAGCTAGTATTTTGATTAACACCTACTTTAGCTAATTGACTCTTATCATAATCACTAAATGCAATAACAATTGCAATTATTATGCCTATAGCTGCAAGAGCAACAAGAGGTAATTTGAAATATGCAACTACTACAAATCCCAGAAAATAGAAAACGCATATTTTGTTATTCCATAATAATTTTAATAACATTGCCATACCAACAGCAGGTAATAAGTTTCCACATATGGTTAAGCCATTTAATACAAACTTTGGAATTGAGTTTAACAAAGCCTGAACTGCATCAGAACCTACAAGAATACCAAAGAAGGCAACTAGTGAGTATAAAAACCAGTTAACAGCCCAAAGTCCAAAATGTAAAGTTACTATTTTACGCTCTTCTCCTTTTACTGCAAGTTTATCAAAAACTGGTGCAAAAAAACCTACTAAGAAAATATATAAAAGATTCTTAATTTGAAGTCCTAAAATACCAATTGGTATAGCTAATGTTAAAGCAACCTCTGATCCACCTCCCAGCATAATTGCAAATGCTGCTCCTACAGCAGTAGCAATACCTGGTTCAGCAGCTTGTGCACCACCAATATTAACTACTCCCATAAATACTGCCTCAAGTGCTGCTCCTATTAAGACCCCTGTATGCAAATCTCCAAGTAGTAATCCTACTACAGGTCCTATAACAATTGGTCTATTAAGCATAGTAAGTCCTGCTAATTCAGCACCTCCAACACATATAAAGACAGCAAGTGCTACTAAAATAGCCTGTACTAACATGTATATTCCTCCCTTTACTCAATTTTATAAATTCATCTTTTGAACAATATCTTTCATTGGTTTTCTTTCGTCCGAAGGAACAGCTTGTAAACTGGTACTTGAATCAATTTCAATTAACTTTTTCAGGGAATCGATTTCATCCTTTGTAAGCATAACAGTTGGACTTACCATTGTTTTTTCAGATGCATCAATTCCATCAAATCGGCCAACATTACCTATATTCACATATTCTATATTTTCTGTATTTTCACGAATTTTCAAAGCATCTTTAATATTTCTAGTTAGAAGTAAAATTCTCATCTTTGCAACTTTTGGATTATTAGCTACACCAATAGCATCATCAACAGACTTTATAAGTAATTTAATACTATCTGGTACTGCCATTTTTAATGTCATTTTTTGCATTTCATCCTGTGCAGCTGCATCATTTGCTACAATAATTCCTTTAATTCTAAGCTCCTTTGACCATGCCAATGCAACCTGTCCATGAATTAATCTATCATCTACTCTTAATGCTACTATCATTTTTCATACCTCCAAATTTTATCTTTCTAATTATTTATTCTTTTATTTATCCTTCTAAAAAATCTTCATCACTTTTATCGTTTACATTAACTTCCACTAAATTCATCTGACTTCGGCTTTCTTCAATAATCTCATTTAGCCTCTCTCTAGTTATTAATTCACTCTCCATTATTACTGTTAAGATAAGAGGAAGATTAAAACCAGCAATAATAAATACGTCCAATTTTGATGCATATGTTACAATTTTTTGATTTACACTCCCACCTATAATATCAGTGAAAACAAATACCTCTTCTTCTGGCTTAACACTATCGAAAAATTTTTTAATGCTCTCGTTTACATCCTCCCCTTCTTTCTCAACATAAGCATTAATACATGTAATGTCTGCCATATTTCCTACCAAAAGTTCAATGGTGCTTTTAGCACCACTAGCTAAAGTTCCATGAGTTGCAATTAATATTTTTTTCACGTTCTTATGCTCCTTTCCATTGATATTAGTTTTAATAATTTTTAACTTATACTTTAATATAAAGCAAATCTCGTGCCAATATTTTTAGACATTAAAAAACCGCATAAATACGACTATTTTCACTAAATTATTATATATTTTACAGAAGAAATTAGACACTTATGAAATAAACATTATATGTGTCCAAAAAAATAATTTTAAACATTGTATATTTAAACACTTTATACTTAGTGTCTAAACATTTAATAAATTTGTATTAGGATAGAAGACATATCCAGTACAATATTAATTTTTTAAATACACTTATAGGTTAATCTAGCAAATAATTTTTTTCTACACTTTAATTAAAATAAAAAAAGCCTACTGAAATCACTATAAAGTGAATCAATAGGTTCTTAATAAAAAATCTATTAATTAATTTCTTGTCTTCCTGCTCCTTCATGTTAAGGAAAGAGCAATATCATATCCATTATCGTCATTTGTAAATTTATAAATTTCACATAATCAGATAATGTTTACTATATTCTTGTCAATTTGGTATTCCATAAAAAAGATTTCTTAGATTTTATTGTACTAGAAACTCTCAATTAACCTAAGAAATCCTTATAATATACATATTGTAAAATACTATCAATAAATAAACTATTTACTCTCAATAACAGCAAGAGCCACTGCGCCCATTACCCCTGCATCCGTTCCAAGTCCAGCTGGTACAATCTTGCATGACTCAGCCATGGCTTTAAAGCATCTTGTATTTACTACTTCTTTCACCTTATCAAATACAATATCTCCACCCTTTGATACTCCTCCACCGATAATAACCATTTCCGGATCAAATATTGTTATCATGTTAGCAACACATATACCTAAATAGTTAAGGCTATTATCCAGAATCTTTGAAGCTACTGCATCACCCTTCTTTGCTGCTTGAAATGTCTCATAGGAAGTTACATTTTCATAGGTTTTTAATATTGTATCTTCCCCATTTAAAATTGCTTTTTTTGCCCTTTTGCCTATAGCAGTTCCTGATGCAAGTGCCTCTGCACAACCATAATTTCCGCAGTTACATCTTGGCCCATCTTTTTCAAGAGTCATATGGCCTATTTCAAGAGCATTACAGGTGTTACCCCTATATACTTGTCCATTTAATATAGCGCCTCCGCCAATTCCAGTACTTACTGTTATAAAAATCATATTCTTTGTGCCTTGACCTGCACCAAATACGAATTCACCAATTGCTCCTACATTTCCATCATTATCAAGATAAGTAGGGACTCTAAATTTTTCTTTTATAGGATCTACCAATTTAAAATTCTTAAATGGAAGATTTGGTGTAGTTATTATTATTCCCTTTTCAGCATCCAGTGGCCCTGGAGAACCTATGCCTATAGCTTTAATCTCTTCCGGTTTCTTATCTCCATCGCTTAATATTTTTTCAATAACACTGATTACTCTTCCAAGTACTGCTTCTTCACCTTCAAAAGCATTAGTAGCAATTGTATGCTGACTTAATACATTTCCATCCACGTCTGATAATGCTCCGCAGATTTTAGTTCCCCCTAAATCTATTCCTATAACATATTCTTTTGCCATTAATTATTCACTCCATCTAATCATAAATATTTGTATATTCAATTGGGCAAGTAACCTAATAAACTATTGATATCACTTTATAAATTTACTATATACATGAAATTTATCTTTTTAATAAATAGACTCTAGCTTCGTAAGGCTTTAATTTAATATCAGCATCAATACCGTTAACATTTTCATAATTAGCAACTAATAATTCATAAGAATTATAATCAATGTTTTTAGGTAATCTAAAAATGGTTTCCCTATTAGTAAAATTACAAATTGTTAATAAAGTTTCATTTTTTTCTTTTCTAAGATATGCAAAAATGTCAGAATCATCTTGTAGTATCAATTCATATCTTCCAGTTATTATAATATCGTAATCTTTCCTCAATTGGATTAACCTTCGATAATAGTTGAAAACAGAATTTTCATCATCAACCTGAGTTGCAACATTAATCTTAGTGTAATTAGGATTAACTTTTATCCATGGCTTTGAATGAGAAAATCCTGCATTTTCTGAATTATCCCATTGCATTGGAGTTCTAGCATTATCTCTTCCTTTAGCATGAATTACACTTAAAGCATAAGATGGATCTTTTCCTTTAAGGTCAACAAGTTCATGATAACGATTAAGGATTTCAATATCCTTGTAATCTTCTATAGAATCAAAATGAACATTAGTCATTGCCAGTTCTTCACCTTGATAAACATAGGGGGTTCCCTTCATCATATGAAGTAAAGTTCCAAGCATTTTTGCTGATTCTATGCGGTATTTACCCTCATCACCAAAACGTGAAACAACTCTAGCTTGATCGTGATTATTCCAGTACAAACTATTCCAACCTTCATCTGCTAATCTTTCCTGCCATTTTGAAAGAACTTTTTTTAAATCAGACAATTTAGGCCTCATTGTTGTCCACTTTCTATTTTCATCATAATCCACATGCATGTGCTCAAATTGAAAAACCATATTAAGTTCACTTCTATTTGCAGAAGAATATTTAATAGCATCTTCAGGAGTAGTATTTGGAGTTTCTCCTACAGTAATCAAATCATATTTGGATAAAACTTTTTTATTCATTTCATGTAAAAATTCATGAACTCTTGGTCCGTTTGCGGCACCTTCATAGTAGGAAGCAAAGGAATTATCTCTAATTTCAGTACCATCCTTAAATTCCTGCCTTTTAGATATAAGGTTAATTACATCCATTCTGAATCCGTCAATACCTTTATCAAGCCAAAAGCGCATGGCATCATAAACTTCATTTCTTACTTCTTCATTTTCCCAGTTTAGATCCGGCTGTTCTTTGGCAAACAGATGCAGATAGTATTTTCCTACACTGTCCTTATATTCCCAGGTAGAGCCTCCAAAAGATGATCCCCAGTTGTTAGGCTCATGGCCATCCTTGCCTTCTTTCCAGATATAGTAGTCACGATATTTATTTTTTTCTGCTTTACAGCTCTCTTTAAACCACTTGTGCTGGTCTGACGTATGGTTAACAACCAGATCCATTATAATACGTATGCCAAGTTCATGTGCCTTACCTAATAATTCTTCAAAATCTTCCATAGTACCATAGCGTTTTTGAATTGTCCTATAGTCAGAGATATCATATCCGTTATCAACATTTGGAGACTCATATATAGGATTTAACCAGATAACATCAACTCCCAATCTTTTTATATAAGGCAACTTTTCAATAATACCTCTTAAATCTCCTACACCATCATTATTGCTATCTTTAAAACTTTGCGGATAGACTTGATAAACAACACTTTTTTTCCACCAAGGTTCACTCAAAATAAACGCCTCCCTAATATTTTTTATAGTAAAAATTTATTCATCATCTTCACTGACTTCAACTGAGTAATCATTGACATATATAACTTGATCTTTTCCTTCTTTAATTAATTCCTTTATCCGGTCAGCAGTCAATAAATCTTCTTCCGGCTGCAGCACAATAGATAAAGCCAGCGGTAAATTTATTCCAGATATAATATGTGTGTTTGGTCTATCTTTAAAGCTAAAAAATTTCTGATTTACACTTCCCCCTACCATGTCAGTGAGAATAACTAATTCGTCCTTTTCACTAACCTTCGCCATTATCTCTTTTATCTGATCATCAATTGGTTTATTATCACCATATGCCGACAGCGGAAATAGATTATCTCTCTCTCCTCCTATAAATTTTAATGTTTTAACCATTCCATCTGCCAGCTTGTCATGAGATGCCACAATAATTTTTCTCATAATCTTTCCTCCTGAATTCTTTTATTTATTAAATGATAAATAGGATAGTTTTTTAGGAAAACCTATTGATGTTTCTTTAAATATTTTATTAAAGATGTCCAAATCAAAGACAACTAGATCAGTATAGGATTTTTGCCCATAGCCATAACCAATTATTTGTCCGTATTTTCCTTCATTAAGCTTATTTATCAATGTATTTTGTAACTTCTCTTGTATTTGTTTAATTTCTTCTGCTGAGGAGTCTCCATTTTCATAGAATATATAAATATAATCAGCTCCAACGGATTTCATGAAATCATAATTATCCTTGTTATCACTAAAATACTCATTACATAAATTTATATGAGAAGTTGCTCCTCTTACAATATCTCTTCTGGTTTTCTTTTGTTTATTTATTTTAATCTCATTATATGGTGTAAATATTTCACCGCTGTAACTAGGTATTCCCCATTTTTTTCTTATTATAGTCTCTGATACATGACTATATAAATCATGCAAAGTAATAAATTTTCTTGTGTTAAAAAAGTCACTGTTTTTATCTTTTTCAATAATAATATTACCCGCATAACAATTCATATATAATTCCCCAAGCGATCTGTAAACCATCATCATGGCAATTGCTTCAGTATCTTCTCTTGGCATTTTTAAAAATCTTTCACAAAATATACGTATATTGAATTGATGCTTTTTTTTATCCATATCTAAAGCTGTGATTATTTCATAATCATTTATACTGCCATTTTCCAGTGCCAATGAATTATCTTCCTGATGAGGGAAGTCAACTGGTATATCCCATTTATCCCGAAGCTTCTCTGGCATATTTTCTTTAAAACATTTCTTTAAATAGTTCCTGTTTATATCCCCTAATGCATCCAGTATTAATTGATTTTTATCCTTATTTGTTTCAATAACAAAATAGATATTACCAAATAATTTATTTAATTTTTCCCCAATTAATTTAACATTTTTATTATAAATTTCCTTGTCATAACTATTTATATTCTGGCAATGTTTTTGAAACCATTGCCAGAATCCTATAGTATTATTTAAAAAACTTCCCATCATAAACTCTCATTTCTAAAGTTATTTTCTAGCTGACAAACCATATCTCCTAGGATACAGCACGAATACAATATTACTCAAATATTTTCTAAAACTTATGCTGATAATATATTAAATAAAGCACACAACATTGAGAAAACAATTACAAGAATAATTATTCTAGTTGTGGTCATCTTTTTCCAATCAAGAAGTTTATAAACAACAATTGTTAATACTGCTGGAAGTAAAGCAGGCATAATTTTATCAAGAACATCTTTTTGTATAGATAAGCTTACTTTACCTACCGTATAAACATAAGCAACATTCATTTTAATAACACTTGGAATAAGTGAACCTACAACAGCCAGACCAAGAATCGACGCTGCCTCTGTAAGAATATTTAGTTTATCCCCAAAGGAAGTAATTAACTTAAGTCCAGATTTATAACCAATATCAAATAATTTTACACGTACAAACAGAAATGCAATATTAAGTATCAACCACATGATGGCACCAGTTGGATTCCCCTGAAGAGCCATGTATCCTGAAATTGAACCCATAATTGTTGGAAGCAGTACCCAAATCAATGTATCACCAATACCTGCAAGAGGTCCCATTAAACTGGTTTTAAAGGACTGAACCGTATCTATGGCATCTTTACCATCTTTTTCTTCCATGGCAACAACAGCACCAAGAATAATATTTGCCATCCAAGTTGTAGTATTAAAGTATTTAAAATGATTATTTAAAACATCAACATAGTCATCATCATCTTTATATATCTTTCTTAACAGTGGAGATAATGCATAAACAAATGCTGGCCCCTGCTGTGTTTCATAGTTAAAATCATTACAAGCCATACCCATATAGCGTATTGCTGTTTTGTGTAAATCTTTTGATGTAACTACATATTTTCCATTTGTTTCTTCACTCATCGTAATCATCTCCTTGTACTGCAGTATTACTTACTGGGGCTGAAGCCGCTTTAGTAAACATATTATAAGCAAATCCAAACCCTATAATTGCCACTCCAAGTATAGGCATCTTAAGAAATGCTGATAATGCAAAACCAATCAATATATACATTAAATATTTTTTTACTGGCATATAATGTAAAAGAATTGCAATACCTACAACAGGTAATATCCCCCCGGCAATAGACAATCCATTAGTTACCCATTTAGGCACACTGTTAAGTATAAAACTTACTGCTTGAGATCCAAAGATAACACAGATAGCAGTTGGAATTGCTGTAGATAATCCAAATAAAACAGGTCCTAAATACAGTATATTTTTCATCTTTTTAAATTCTCTGTTGTTAGCATAGTTTTGAGCTTTATGAACAATAAAATTGTTCACTAGCTTAACAATTATATCCAGTTGAATACCAAGCATTCCAACTGGCAGTCCTATTGCTAACCCTGCTTTAATCCCTTGTCCTGTTTTTATTGCTATATATGCTCCAACAATTGTTGCCAGTCCATAGTTAGGTACAGAGGAACCTCCTAAGGAGGCAACCCCCAAGGCCATCAGTTGAAAAGTTCCTGCAACAATCATAGCAGTTTTCATATCGCCCATAATTAGTCCTACAATAAATCCCATAATAACAGGATAATAGGTAATGACAACAAATCCGTTCTGATCTATAGTCATAAAAAATGCAAGCAAAATTATGAGAATCATTTGTATAATTGCAATAGTCATTTTTATCTCCTCATTTCATCATCTATTTTTTAGCATTTAAAACATCAGCAAAATTTTGCTCTGTATCAGTTGGAACATATTGAAGATTAACTGGTACACCTTTATCAATTATATATTGTAAGTCCTTTTTTTCTTTTTCTGTGATAGCTACAAATTTAGATATTTTTTCTTTTTCCTCTGAAAAAAACATAATGCCAACGTTTACTTTAGGTAATTGAACACCTGCATCTACTAATTTTTTCAAAGTTTCCGGTTCTTTTACTACGATAAATACTCTTTGAGTATCATAATTGTGATTGTTAAAATTATTAATTGCTTTATTAGTGTCAATAATAGACATACTCACTCCAGTAGGTTTTGAAAGTCTCATACTTGCTTTCATTCCCTCATCTTTACTAACCTGATCATCAATAACCATAAGTCTTGTTGCCTTAGTTGCAGATGCCCACTGTGTAACCACTAATCCGTGGATAAGTCTTTGATCGATTCTTGCTAATTGTATACTCATAATATTTCCCTCCAAAAATTTTGTTTAAGAAAAAGATAAAAAGTGAATTTTATACTATAATTTTATTTTTTTTGTATTAGGCATATCTTGTATATAAATATTAATTCCTTTTGATTTTATATATTTAATATCTTCTAAATCGTTATCATCAACGTAAACATTAGATGCTAATAATTTTTTTCCATTAGTGTTATACATATTTCCAACACTAATTTCTACAATAGGAATTTCCTTATCAACAATCTGTTTTGCAATTTGTGGAGTTTTACAAACAATAAAAACCTTTTCATCATTTATATTATCCAGCTCTTGTTTTATATCGTTTACACAACAAAATATAACCTTTGCTCCTGCTGATTTTGCTGTCATTTTCATCAATGCCATTATCATTTTGTTTTTCATAACATCATCATCTGGAACTATAATCACATTAGCGCGTAAATAAGCTCTCCAAATAATTGCAATTTGTCCATGAACTAATCGATTATCAACTCTTGTTAACTGAATTTTATTTTTCACCTTTATCATTTCCTCTCACTTTAATATATAGCAAAAACCATGCCAAGCACTGTCAATGTCCTTAACATGATTTTTGGATTTTTAATAAATACTCTATTATCAGCATTCTAACTATTACTTATTTCGATTCTATTCTTCATAATATCATAAATAAATCCTATTTCAGAAAAAGGAATTTCAACATTATAATACTGTTCTATGACACTAAAGGCATTTTTAACTACTTTTATAAAGTGTACATGATACTGTACAAAGTTATCCAGCTCAGGATAATTTAAATTAGGATTTTTAATAATTACCCTTTCCATCATACAACTAATATGAATATATAAACTTATCTTTAAAAATCCATCCATTTTCACGCCAAAACTACGCTCAATTTTTACAACCGCATCCTCTACCTGATTAATTGTTTGCCTAGGGTTTAATATAGTAAGGTAATCTACAATATTTTCCAAAGTAAACATTTTTACCATGTCTTCATTTATACTATCTAAAATTTTATCATTAAAAATATCAGGAAATGCTTTTTTTAAAAGGGAATCACTTAGTTTTCTATTAATAAAAGTTTCAAAGGAGATAAATGGTATATCCTTAACTTCAGGATCTTCTGTTCCAATAATCATTTCAACACTATAATCCTGTAGTACACTCTGATTAATTCCTTTATCTTTTAATTCATAATAATCAATAGTAAAAATAGGAATTTTATTTTCTGTATTTTCATCAATTAATTTTTTAATCATCTTTGCGGCACCTAACCTAGTTGTACATGTTGTCACAATAGCTTTTTTCTTTAATTTTTTCTGAATAACGCGAGAGTTTATATGTATTTTTTTAACTGAATTATCAGCAATAGATTCTATGCTCTCATCATTTAGTATTCGTTGACCTACATCTAAAGCTATTGCTGTTGACACATTGTTAATTATAGCTATGTTTCCCAAATAGCTGCCACTTAATTTTGTGTATATTTTTTCTAAAGATCCCATATCCACAAGAATAACCAAATCGTTTTCTACATCTATTGTTTGGCAATATTTTTTTATTTCATTATTTATATCATCAATAGTGGCAGTAAGTGGCATATCAAAGGACTCATACACATAACTTCCAAGCAAACGATTACTGGTGCTGGCAATACTTGCTGCTGTTGAATAACCATGAGCAATTATAATGGCATTAATGTTTCTTTTCTTCAATGTTCTCTGCTGGGAATAAACAAACATAAATAAATACAACATAAAAATTTTCTTATTTGGAATACTAACTTCTTTCTCCAACTCATCTAAAATAACTTTTGCTATCTTTAATTCTTTATAATAACGATTTCCAAGTTCATCAATTGCCTCAGTTAATTCTTTATTTAATATTAAAGATTCCGTATTATCATAAATATAAAGCACCAGATTTGTTAATATACCAACGTGACTATTGTACTGATTCAATCCAAAATTCAAATAAGCATAAGATAAAATATTACGTATTTTTTTTTGCATAGATTCAAAAAATATATTCTGCTTATGCATATTTAAGTCAAACATGACATGATTTATACAGCTGTTAAATATACGGCATATTTTAACATAAAACGTATCTTCATCTATTTCATTTTTCTTAAGAGCTATAATTCTGCTTACAATAATCTGATTATAACGTTGAAGCCTTAATTTCTCACCAGTTCTTTGATTTGTTTCCTTTGAATTAATATAGGAGATTTCTAAATCATTCACATTAAATGGATTCTCTTCATTAATTTCAGATGATTTCAAAAGATTTTCAGGTAAATGATTTATTTGAATAAATATTGTTTCCCCTGCATTTATCTTTTCTTCTGTAAGAGCTTTTGCACAGCTTAATTTAATTATATTTGATAGCTTTCCCACATTTCCATTTTTAATATTGTTTAGTAAAAAATTAATCACATTACTCTTTATAATCATGTTTTTCTTAATTAAGCTTGCTTCTTTTTTATAAAAGCTATAGATAAGATCAAGTCTTTCATTTTGTGGTCTTTCTTTATAACTTGGTATCTTGATAATAAGGGGTATTCTTCTTAAAAAAGTATCCAGAAAATGTGATTCAGGATTTTCTGTAGTTGCAAACATCAATCTGACATTTGATTTTCTATATTTATCTGTTTCACCCATTCTTCTAAAATAACCTTTATCCATGAACAAAAATAGTTTTTCCTGTCCTTCAGAAGGTAATCTGTGAATTTCATCTAGAAAAAGATAACCATTATCAGCAAGCTCAATTAAACCTTTTTTTTCTTGATCTGCACCCGTATAGGCTCCTTTTGCATGTCCAAATAAGATTGATGATAATAGTTCCGGATTATTAGCATATTCTGCACAGTTAAGTTCTACAAAATCTCCAGTACAATATTCACTTTTTAAAGCATATTCATAAGTCAATCTTGCAAATAAACTTTTTCCAACACCTGATTCTCCTACAAATAATGAGTTAAGACCTTTGGGTGGATAAATAACTGATGATTTACATTGATCAATAATTGTTTTCAGGCTTCCCTCACTTCCAACCAATTGCCTAAATGGATTAATATTTTTGTTTTCAGTACTTTTATTTTCAATACCCTGCTTTAAATATTGATTAATCATTAAATAGGAATCTTTATCCTTTTCATAAACACTTCTAGAGAGAAAATATACTGGGCGAGTATTAACCTTAATTGCATTTCCTTCATTAACAAATTCATTGAGAAAATGACTTGCCAAATTTCTTTGTATATTTAATTCCTCAGCTATATCCTTAGCACTGACTCCTAAATCCTTATTGGGATCAATTTTCAATGACAGTTCTTCAAATTTTATATTTATTTTTTCTCTGTTTGTTGCCATTCGTATCACCCCTTTAAAATTTTAAATATTTCACCTTAATCATTACAGTAAACGTATAAGTTATATATAATAATCATATGAATGGAAAAGAAAAATGTCAAGTAAAGGTAATATGCACTAGAATCTCTTTAAAATTCTAGTGCATAATTAATATTTTTTAATAAATACAATTTTATAAGTTTATATGCCTTGTATTTTAATGAAATCTATCTTGAAAGTATCTCTGATATCTCATATAGTCTTTCATCAAACTTTCTTGGTATTGCTAAAGCTTCATCTATATCATCATCAGTTATTTTATTATCTCTTATTCCTATAACTCTTGATGATTTTCCCTCAATTAGAACTTCTACAGCTCTAACGCCCATTCTTGAAGCAAGCATTCTATCAAAGGCAGATGGACTTCCTCCTCTTTGAATATGCCCTAAAATAGTTGCTCTTGTTTCAATACCTGTAATATCTTCAACTTTCTTAGCTAATTCGATTGATCCACCAATTCCTTCTGCAACTATAATCAAACTATGCATTTTTCCTTTTAATTTTCCTTCAAGAATAGTTTTGCATAGTTCATCAAAGTCGTAACCCTTTTCAGGTATTACAACACCTTCTGCTCCTCCAGCTATACCTGAATAAAGAGCAATGTCACCACAGTCTCTTCCCATTACTTCAACTATACTTACTCTTTCATGTGAAGCAGAAGTATCTCTTAATTTATTTATAGCATCTAATACTGTATTTAAGGTAGTATCAAAACCCAATGTATAATCTGTATATGACAAATCATTGTCTATAGTACCAGGAATACCCACTGTAGCAATTCCAAGCTTTGAAAGTTTTTGAGCTCCCATAAACGAGCCATTCCCACCTATAACAACTAGACCATCTACACCAAATACCTTTAAGACTCCTGCTGCCTTCTTTCTTCCTTCCTCAGTCATAAATTCAGCACAACGGGCAGTCCTTAGAATAGTACCACCTCTTTGAATTATATCTGATACATCTTTCCTTTTCATTTCAAAGAGCTCTCCATTTATTAATCCACTGTATCCTCTTTCAATTCCCATAACTTTAAGCCCTTTATCAAGAGAAGTTCTTACTACGGCTCTTACGGCAGCATTCATTCCAGGTGCGTCTCCACCACTTGTTAATATAGCTATTGTTTTCATACATATACCTCCTACGAAAATTATAGACTTAATTAATTAATTTCTAAAACTATAGATTGATATGGAAGTAACTTTATATTTTCTTTATCTAGCAAAATTTCCTCATAATTATTTAACAATGTTTTCTTTATATTCTCTTTAATTTCTATAGTAGAAGTCTTATTAACACAATTATTTATAATTAAAATTCTTTGTTTATCATCTTTTCTCTCATATGCAATTATACCATCATATTCTTTAAATATTGGAATAAAATCTCCATAAATAAAAACTTCCTTATATTCTTCACTTTTACGTAATTTAACTAGTCTTTTATAATAAGTCAATAAAGAATATTCTTTGTCTTCCTGATCCTTCATGTTAATGTATTTATAATTTGGATTTATTTCAAACCATGGTGTTCCAGTAGTAAATCCTGAATTTTTATCATGGCTCCACTGAAATGGAGTTCTGCTGTGTTCTCTACATTCTATATTTATCTTCTTTAACGCTTCATCTTCTGTAAATCCTTTACCTAAGTATGCTTTATAATTTTGATATGTAGCTAAATCCAAAAATTCATCTATGGATTTTTTAGGAAAATCCATCATGCCAATTTCCTGTCCCTGATATATAAAAGGAATACCTCTTAAGAAAAAGTATACAGTCGCTAGCATAGATTCACTATAGAAACCAATTTCGTTTTCTGGTATAAATCTATTTGTAGACCTTGGTAAATCATGATTCTCAATAAAATTTGATAAAAATCCATATTCAATTGAATTTAACTGCTTTTCAAATAGTTTATCTCTTATTTCATTCACCATTTCTATAGGATTATTTTTCCATTCATCATCATTTATATGATAAGTTACATGACAGAAATCAAAGACCGTAGAAAAGCACCCATTTTCTCCAATAAAATCTACCAGCCTATCTGATTCTTTTACATCTGTTTCTCCTACTGTCATACTATCATAGATTTTGAATGTTCTTTCTTTTAGTTCGTCTAAAAACACTTCAATTCCCTTTGCATTCCTATAGTATTCCCAAGCATCCACTAAGCCATCTGGACCATCAGATGGCAAATTAATATAGGAAAAGTCCTTTTTAATATGGGCAATTGCATCTACTCTAAATCCGCCTAACCCCTTTTCTAGCCAGTAATTTACCATTTTATATAATTCATTGCGCATCTCTTTATTTTCCCAGTTTAAATCCGGTTGACCTTTAGTAAATAAATGCAAGTAATATTTATTTGTATCTGCAATTTTTTCCCAAGCACTTCCTCCAAAAATAGAACGCCAATTATTAGGTGGAGTATCCGCTTTTCCTTGTTTTATTATATAATAATCTGCATATTTGCTATCTAAATCTTCCATAGCTTTTTCAAACCATATGTGCTTATCAGAAGTATGATTAATTACCAAATCCATTAAAATCTTAATACCTCTTTTTTCTGATTCTTTTAAAAGAAGTTCCATATCCTTCATATTTCCAAAGGAAGGATCAATATCATAGTAATCTGAAATATCATATCCATGGTCCACCATTGGTGATTTATATATTGGACAAATCCAGATAACATTAATTCCTAAATCCTTTAAATAATCTAAACGATTTATAATTCCCTTTATATCCCCAATACCATCTCCATTTGAATCCTGAAAACTTTTAGGATAAATTTGATATACTATAGAATCCTGCCACCATTTTTTAATCATCCTTTATCACCTTCTCATTACTAATCTTTCAAGTTTCACATAATCAGATAACGTTTACTATATTCTTGTCAGTTTGGTATTCCATAAAAAAGATTTCTTAGATTTTATTGTATTATAAACTCTCAATTAACCTAAGAAATCCTTATAATATACATATTGTAAAATACTCTCAATAAATAAACTATTTACTCTCAATAACAGCAAGAGCCACTGCTCCCATTACCCCTGCATCTGTTCCAAGTCCAGCTGGTACAATCTTGCATGACTCAGCCATGGCTTTAAAGCATCTTGTATTTACTACTTCTTTAACTTTATCAAATACAATATCTCCACCCTTT
>NZ_BAEV01000066.1 GCF_000246895.1 Clostridium arbusti SL206
ACCTGAATTAAGAACTTGCTTCAACAATTTGATTATCTATTTAAGTAACCTATTACATTAACATTATTAAAATCTTTTATTATCTCATTAATCTTTCTTTGATTTACAGCTGCAATAACACAGGTGGCTGGTCCTCCCGACTTATATATATCAACTGAAAGTTCATCTTTAAACTCAAATTTAAGAGAATTATTCTTTGCAAGTGTTTCCGCTTCATAAGCAATGCCCTTTGATCCTACAGGAACTATTTCATATACATCCTCTGATCTTACAAGTTTTTTAATAGCTTCATAACATACAATTTCATCATCTTTAACAAAATTTATTTCATTTCCTACCTTAGGAATCCCTATACTTACTATGGCAGCTTCCTCTTTAATAGAAGTCACTTTAAGCTTGTCATTACTAGCAATTCCTATAGCTGTTATTCCAATACCTGTAGAAATAGTCTTAAAATTTTCTTCAGTGCTTCCTGTAAGCGTCATATCACTGATTCCTGCCATTTTAAGTTCTTCCTTTATTCCCTTTATAATCTGAACACCAGTATCATACATTTCATTGCAAACTGCATTAGTAATTGTGATGATTTCAGCACCTGAACACATAACTTCCATAATAGCTACTCTTACAGTAAACCTAGCTACATAAAGTGTAGGAACTTTCAAAGAATCTCCTTCTTTTATTCCTATACCTCCACAGCTATCACAAGCTATTACCATAGTGCACTTTTCATCTATGTCAATTAAACTTAAATCTCTAATCTTTTTTACTTCCATGATTTTATATTCCTAGATAAAAATTTATATAATATATAGGCTATTAAAATATTTATAAGTGCGGCTAAACAAAGAATAGGAATCATAGCAATCATTCCCCATCCCATGATTGGTACTATCATTAGTACAGATATAGGTCCATTTACTATTATTCCAACAATAGCAGCTATAATTATTCCTAAATATTTGTTTATTTTAGAAAGTTTATTATATATTATCCCAAATAAAAACATGGTAAGAGCCATATCTACCATAATAATCATATGTACAGGCAGTGTATATGGGAATCCACTAGTTGCCGCAGTTAGGAAATGTCCTAAAGCCCCTATAATAGCTCCATACACTGGTCCTAAAATTAAGCATCCTAAAAAGCCAGCCATGGAATCAAAGGCTACAGTCCCAAATATCTTTATGTTAGCACCTAAAAAACTTATGGCAATAAATAATGCCATTATAACTAATTTTCTTGTTTTCATAACTATACCTTCTTTCTAGTAAAGTCTAAACTGGAAAAAATTACACCCCAGGGGTGTAAAATTTTACAATAATTTATTAACTACAAAATTAACTACCTCTTCTTCGCTGTTAAAACTATTCTCAGTTTTAACACTATTCCTTTCAATAACTAATGGCTTTACACCCATATCTATAGCTGCTCTAAGCTTTTCCTCAGTACCACCTTGTACTCCACTATCCTTAAGAATCATTGCCTTTGCATTGTATTCCCTTATGAA
The DNA here is from genome assembly GCF_000246895.1 of Clostridium arbusti SL206. Taxonomy (GTDB): domain Bacteria; phylum Bacillota; class Clostridia; order Clostridiales; family Clostridiaceae; genus Clostridium_I; species Clostridium_I arbusti. The sequence goes on from NZ_BAEV01000066.1 coordinate 1,511, forward strand.
TCCGCAGTTAAGTTCATAACCTATGGGACCTTTAATAGCTATTATATCTTCTGTTTTTATCCCTAAATCAAAGCATTTTTCCATAACTTTAACAGAAGGGAGCACTCTATGTACTATTCTATTTGATAGATTCATATTGTTAAACTTATCTATATTGTTACTTCCTGTAGTGTTGAGAATTGTACCCTGAATGTTTAAAAGTTTTTCTTTTAGTTCTTCATAATCTTTTACCTCTATTACGTTGTCCTTAAACCCTTCAACAACAGATGCTCTTTCATATCTTACATAACTTATTCCAAGTCTTTTGCAAGCTTCTATAGCATTTTCGGTTATTACTAAAGCATAAGGATGAGATGCATCCACTAAAACTTTCACATTATTTTTACTTAACTGATCTATAAGTTTTTCTAGCTCAAGAGGTTTTGTGTTTAATTTTTTAAATTTAAAATTCTTAAGTAGCTCTCCACCATAAGCTGTAGCTGTGGTAATATAAATATCCTCTGTATATTTGTTAAGAAGTGCCAATATCTTCTTTCCTTCAGAAGTTCCAAGTATTAATCCTATCACAGTCTATATCCTCTAGGGGTTATGAATATTCCATCTCTTACAAAGCTTTGACTATTTCCAATTACAACTACTGAAAGCATATCTACGTTACTATCATCAAAGGAATCTAAGGTATATATTTCATACTCTTCACCTTCCCTTAGAGCATTTTTAACTACTGCCACTGGAGTATTGCCACTTCTATACTTTTTTATTGTCTCTAAATTTTCTCTAAGATAATGAGGTCTTCCCTTGCTCTTTGGATTATACAGAGTGATAACAAAATCGGCCTGTGCAGCCATATCTACCCTTTTTTTTATGAGCTCATAAGGTGTCATTAGGTCACTAAGGCTTATATTACAGCTGTCATGCATAATTGGAGCACCTAAAATGGATGCTGCTGCAGAGGAAGCTGTAACCCCTGGTATTACTTCCACATTTTCGTCTTTTCTCAGTTCTAAAACTAGACCCGCCATTCCATATATACCAGCATCACCAGTACTAATAATAGCTACAACTTTATCCTTTGAAAGTCTTAAAGCTTCTCTGCATCTTTCCTCTTCTTTCATCATTCCTGTGGAAAAAATTTCTTTATCTTCTATTAGTGGTCTTATTAGGTCAATATATTTAGTATATCCTACTATGATTTCACTTTCTTCTATAACCTCTTTAGCCTTTATTGTCATGTGCTTAAGTCCTCCAGGACCTATACCTACTATGTACAATTTTCCCATTAGGGTTTCTCCTTTCAAATATTAAATTAGGATAGAAACTTCTCTTTTTGTTTATATGAACTTCCTTTTAACGAAATTCGTTCTAAATAACGTAACTATGAAGATTACTGTTCTTGCTTTAAATTTTTCCAATACATAATGTCATTCCTGAAAGTCTAATCTTTTCAGTTAAAAGAGCGGCCTTGCATAGTTCTACGCAGGGTTCACAAACGGCTCTTATGCCTATGCTTTTCTCTACAAAATCACTACCTTTGTATTTATGTTGTACTTTTCTTATATCTTCTCTAGTAAAAATTTTCAGATCTGCTTTTAGAAATTTATTTAATTCTAAAATAGCCTTTTCATCCTTTTTTATCTCCACAGTAGCTACATACTTTACTGCTCTTTTATCTATATTTAGTTCTTCTAATTTTGCGCAAACCTGCTCTATCATCTTTTCTACTGGATAATCTTTTTTACAACCTATTCCAAGCACCATATCTTTTCTTATGAGTCTTAGCTTTTTTAGATTATCATATTTAGACTTGCTTAAATCATGTACATTAGTTTTATTAGTTACATATACAATTCCCTGAAAATTCTCAAGGCTAATATTGTTTTTCTCCAATGATAGTTCTAAATATCCTTCTGGCAAATCAATTTTATTTTTCTCATCCATGAAAGCAACCTTTTTCCCATCTACTAGTAGAGAAGATATTTCCTTTGCATCTTTAAGATTATCTATTATTAAATTATTTTCCAGAGCAATAATATCTGGTGCTTTTACATTTAAAATATCTGTAGCTGTAGTTATAATTGGCACTGCTCCAAGTAAATCTGAAAGCTTTAGAGAAAGATCATTTGCTCCTCCTAAGTGACCACTAAGAAGACTTATAACATATTTACCAAGTACATCTATAACTATCACCGCTGGATCTACATCTTTAGATTTTATATATTGGGATATAGACCTTACTGCAATACCTGTAGAGGATAAAAAAACTAATGCCCCATACTTTTTCATAAGCTCTTTAGTTATACTATTAATATTAAAATCTTCTATTTTAGTCTTTGAATATAAGTCTACCTGAATACCTTTCGCAATATTCTCAGCTATAATGTCACCTTTTTTATTTAGACTTACTACTGCTATCCTCATTTATACCCTCTCTAAACATATGAGTAAAGCTCTTATCATAAAGCTTACTCTTTTCATACTCACAATCTATAAAATCTCCAACTAATATCTGGGCACATTTAGTTATATTTGCTTCTCTTACTTTATCTGAAATATCATCTAGAGTACCAATAATAATTCTCTCATCTTCCCAAGTAGCTCTTTCTACTATGGCCGCTGGCACATTTCTTCCGTAGCCTTTCTTTAACTTTTCCACTACCTTATCAACCATACCTACAGATAGGAAAATAGCCATAGAAGCTCCTATAGATGCTAATTTTTCAAGATCTTCACCCTTTGGTACTGGTGTTCTGCCCTCTATTCTTGTAAGTATTACCGTTTGACTCACCTTTGGAAGGGTGAATTCTCTCTTTATTGCCGCTGCTGCTGCTGTAAAAGAGCTTACTCCTGGAATAACTTTATATTCTATATTTAAGTCGCTTAGTATATCCATTTGTTCCTTTATAGCACCGTATATAGCAGGATCTCCTGTATGTAGCCTCACTATACTTTTCTTTTCAATACTTCCCTCTTTAATAACTTCAATTACTTCCTCAAGATTCATAGATGCAGAATTGTAAATTTTAACATCTTCCTTACAAAAACTCATATGTTCTTTACTAACTAGTGAACCTGCATAAATCACTATATCAGCCTTGGCTAAAGTATCCCTTCCCTTTACAGTTATAAGATCTACATCTCCTGGACCTGCTCCTATAAAATAAACCATATACTCACTTCCCATTCTATTTTCTATTTGCTATGATAAGAGACATATATTCTCTGTTATTTAGTATATCCTCTCTCTTACTTAAAACTTCCTGCCCTTCTCTACCAGCCCTTTTTATGTATACATAATTAAATCCTTTTTCCTCTAAAACCTCCAGTATTTCTTCTTCCCTTTTATATACCTTCATAACTACCACATATTTTTCATCTCTTATGGTATTTATCTTTTCTCCTGGAACTATTAAAAGTGATTCATTGCCTATTACTAAAGGCTCCTTTGCAAGACTTGCACAGGCACAAAAAGAAGTTATTCCCGGTACTGTCTCTGTTTCATAGCCCATTTCCTCAATATATTTTAATAGATATATGTAAGTGCTATATACAAAAGGGTCTCCTATAGTTAAAAAGGCTACATCCTTGCCTTCTTTAAGTTTATCCTCTATAGCATTAAAGGCTTCTTCTATTTTTTCCTCTTGATCTTTTCCTCCCATAGGAAAATGCTTTACTATTATCTCTGCATCCTTATTTATATAATCCTCTGCTATTTCAAGGGCTATACTCCTGCCCCCAGCCATGCCGCTGGGAACTACAACCACCTCACAGTTTTTTATTATTCTAACTGCTTTAATAGTAACTAATTCCTTATCTCCAGGGCCGACCCCTATGCCATATAATTTAGCCATTTTTTACCTCCTGTATTTTAAAAGTTGATAGTGGAAAGTTTGCAATCAGTTAAAAGTTATAAATTATGAATTAATAGTTTATGATGCTTTTTCTCCGTTGTGCTACGAAAAAGCTTTAAATTTAATTTTTTAATTATTTTTTCATAGTGAAACAGAGAAAATATATCCTTCACTCTCAACTTTCGACTCTTAACTCTTCACTGTTTTTACCCTAGCTCTCCACTATTTTTTACTGCTGTAATTATAAAAATAGGATTGTTTGCCACCAGCATACAGCTTTTTCCCTTGCCTTTGCTCACAGCTATCTGAATTAAATCCGTATCATATTCTAGATTTTTAAGTGTTTGCATTGCTCTATATACATTATCAATAGTAATAAAATTTAGCACCATGTTCTTACCAGACTTTAACTTTTCGCCATAACTAGCTATTATTTCTTCTATATCTCCACCACTGCCTCCAATAAATATGGCATCAAACTTTTCATCTATATTCTTTTCTACCTCTAGAGCTTCTCCATTAATAATAGTAATATTACTAACATTAAATTTTTCTATATTCTCATTTATTAAATCTATTGCATCCCTATCCTTCTCTATGGCTGTAACTTTTCCTTCATCACATATTTTACTCATTTGAATAGATACAGCGCCTGTTCCAGCCCCTACATCTAATACACTAGAATTCTTCTCTATATTTAATTTAGATATACTTATTATCCTTATTTCTTCCTTAGTCATAGGAGATTTTCCCCTTATGAACTCCTCATCTTTAAAGTATCTCATTTTCTATTACCACCACCGATAAATCATAGAATTCTCTATTTATAAACTCCTCTGGTTTTCCAATTAAAATTCTCTCATCATCATAGGATAAATTTTCTCCTATGTATACCTTAACCAAGAGATTTTCTTTAAACAGTGTTTTACAAATTTCTTTTGGCGAATTAACTTTATCTGTAAGCCATATGGAATTTTTATTTTGTTTAACTATATCTATTAAATTCTCTTCTCTGCCATGAAGGCTTCCAAGATAGGCTCCCTGCCAGGATTTATTAAGCTTTGACATAAGATACTGAAAAGAACTTATACCTGGTACGGTAACCAAATTCCCCTTATAATTCCTATTAATATAATCTGAAATTCCATAAAAGCAAGGGTCTCCAGAAGCTACAATGGAAATATTTTTATCAGAGTTATTATCTATTATATCTAATATTTCCTTTAAAGTTTTCACTACAACCTTAATTTCTTCGTGAACAAAATCAATGCTGCTTAATGCTCTGTTAAAACCAATAACCATATCTGATTGTCTTAAAGTATCTATAGCTTTATTTAGCATGTATTCTTTACTTCCAGGTCCAAGTCCTACTATATAAACCATGTTTTAAACCTCACAATTCTAAAGAATCTTTTATAAGATCTTTAAATATACTTATTCTATTTTATAATATAAAAAGTACTTTCTATAATTTTTGTAATTTAATTAAGATTTATTATTTCAGTCTTCCAAATATCATTTATCATTGAACCATATTTATAATCTAATTGAACTTTGTTTTTACTTAACCATTTTACTGTAAATTCACCAGATGAGAATGGTCTATAACCATCATCCGTTGTAATACCTTCTTTTATTGGTTTCATAAAAATTCTATATTTTCTTTCATAAAAACTACTTCCACCAGATAACAGCCATGATGTTTCTTCCGCTATTAAAATTCTATTATTATGTGGCGAATAAAAATAAAAGTATCTATTTCCAGAAAATGAAAACATATATAAAAATACAATACAAATGAAACAAACAATTGATAAAATACTATAAATTTTTTTAACTATTCTATTATTACTGCAATAAAAAAAATAGATTGGTAGTAGTATCAACATAGAAGCTAAAAATAATTTTATAAAATTCCCATTAATACTAAATACAAGTATTTTTAGTTCCCAAAAGTTTTCTATTATATGTTGTAGTATAAGAAATACACAACATAAACTCCAGACTATTTGAATAACTAATTTTCTGTCATTTTTATTTTTCATTACTTATGCTTAGTAAGCCACTGTATAACAAGTGCAAAAACCACTAAACTCTCACATCCTTTATTTTCATGATATTCCCTCACATCACAGTTTTAAAAGGAGTTTCATTGGTGTGTGGAGTGATATTGTAGATATCTTCGAGTGAATAATTAGAAAACCTTACTTTGGCGACTTTAAAATTCGTTAAGTGACTTTTACTGTCTGAACGCAGTGAGTTTAAAAGTCATAGAATTTTAAACAAAGCCAAAGTTAGATTTTCTTTATGAAACGAGGGATATCCTAAATACAATCCACACACCAAGCTTTGAAACTCATTTTAAAACTACACTTGATTTATTTTCACTAATTTTAGCCATAGTCTATGTACTGCTATTGTGTCTGCTATCACAAAGTATGCCCCTTTTCATTGAGAACATAATTATATCAGCTTCTATTTGATTATAGGAAAACTGTTCAATTCTCCGCTTTATCTTCTTTCCTATTCTATCATAAAGCTGCTTATAATTATCCCCTAACACATTAACTGCACCTTCAGTGGTCTTCTGTTCATATACCTTTTGCACAGTTTGTGTTTCTTCTCCCATTAGCGCTAACTCAAGGGCTATGACTTCAAGTCTTACATCACACACCCTACTGTGAGTATTAAAACATCCTGCTGCAACCTTGCACAGTTTTCCTATATGACCAATAACTGTGATCTTCTCTATATCTTTTTCAACACAACTGTTTAAAGCAAACCCTACATAGTTAGACATAGATACTATTTTTTTAGGATCAACTCCTAGCTCTTTAGCTTTATCTTCACCCATATTTCCAAAAACCAGAACCAGCTCCCTATAACCTGATGCAGCCTTTTGGCTTATTTCAAGTTTTATAGATTCTTTAAGTGCCTCCTCAGACATAGGCACCACTATTCCCGTTGTACCCAATATAGAAATTCCATCTTGTATGTTTAACCTTGGGTTAAAGGTCTTTTTAGCTATTTCCTCTCCATTTGGCACAAATATAGTTATTTCTACTCCTTTATCCTTAGGCAGGACCTCTCTAACTTCTTTTTCTATCATCCTCCTAGGCACAGGATTTATAGCTGGTTCCCCTTTTTTAACATATAAACCTTCACCCTTAACTACCCCTACGCCTTTTCCGCCTTTTAATATGTATCCTTCATCTTTTTTCTCAGCTCTAGCCCATATCTCAAGTCCATGAGTTATATCAGGATCATCTCCGCCATCTTTTACAATACAGCACTCCACATAGTTTTTACCTCTAATAACTTTCTCCACTTCCAATAAAAGTTCTATTCCCTTAGGAGTATCTATACTTATTTCATTTACCTCATTGCCATAATAAAGCATAGCTGCTGCTGCCTTAGCTGCCCCTGCTGCACAGGACCCTGTAGTATATCCACATCTAAGCTTTTTTCCATCACAGTTTATATATAAATCCAGCATATCTCTATTCTCTCTCTATAAGCATATACATAAGAGAATTCACAATAGCAGCTGCTACGCTACTTCCACCTTTTCTACCTCTTATAGTTATCATTGGTAAATCAAGTTTTTCTATTTCAATTTTTGACTCAGCAGCCCCTACAAAACCTATAGGCGCTCCTACTATAAATCTTGCATCAGCCTTTCTTTCTGCTATAAGCTCCTTAAGTCTATATAAAGCTGTTGGTGCATTTCCAAATACAAAAAACTTTACATCTTCCTCTACTGCCTTTTCTACTGCTGCCATGGAACGGGTAATCTTTCTCTCCTTAGCCTCTTTAGCTACATCTTCTCTGGATACAAAGCACTCCACCTTACAGTTTAATTCTTTAAGTGCCTTCTTATTTATTCCCGATAGTGCCATGTTTGTATCAGTATAAATAGTAGTACCCTTCTTTAATAGCTCTAAAGCCTTGTCAATGGCGCCCTCTCTTATGTAAAGTAAATCTTTATACTCAAAATCTGCTGTAGTATGTATTACTCTCTTTACTATATTAAGTTCCCTATCAGAGAAATTATGTTCTCCCATTTCATCCCCAATTATCTCAAAGCTTCTCTTCTCTATATCCATAGGCATTTTTATATAATCCATGACTATTTTTAGTGAGTGGAAATATATAAATAACAAAACTCACTAAAACTTCACTTCCCTTCTATGTGCAAATTTTAAAACCGCTTACTACCAATAAGAGCTTTCAACATTTCTAAATCACCAAAGAAATGTACATGAGCATAGCTCCCTAAAGTATTCTGTTTAACATAACCACAGTTCCAACGCTTTATGGAACCATCATAACTAATTTTTGTAACATCATATATGCTATTCTCATCTAATCTCACCTGAGACTTATGAAACTCATGACAATTAATACTTAATCCCTTTGGCATCATAGAATTTTCTTTAACTACTTCTATATTAGCATATCCAAAGTTCTGAAGTCTGTTTGTCATTGAAGATGTTCCTTTAAAAAATCCTACAGTTTCTCTTTCATCTATTGCCTCTGTAAGATACATAAGTCCTCCGCATTCCGCATAACATCTTATTCCAGAATTCAATGCATCTCTTATACTCTTTAACATAGTTTTATTTCCAGTAAGCTTTTCTATAAATACCTCTGGATATCCTCCCCCTAGATATATAAAATCTATATCCTTGGGTAATTCTTTATCTTCTAGTGGACTGAAAAACCTTACCTCTCCTAGTTCCTGTAGAAGTTCTATATTCTCTCTATAATAAAAACTGAAGGCCTTATCTAGTGCCACAGCTGATTTTATTCCAATATTTTTCACATGAAAATTATCAATGTATTCTTTATTGTTTGCAAAACACTGTAGTAATGATTCAATATCTAAATTATTTTCCATAAGTTCTGCACAAATATCAATCTTTTTATTTAAATCCTCAATTTCAGTACTTTGCACAAGCCCTAAATGCCTACTCTTAAGAGAAAGTCTTTCGTCTTTTGGTACATATCCAAATACTTTAATATCACAGTACTTCTCAACTGCTGCCTTTAAAAGTTTATAATAACTTTCCTTAATATTATTAAATATTATTCCTGCTATGTTTACACTTTCAAAATTCATCAATCCAAGTATTTCTGCACACAATGTAGAAGCTTTAGCCTTTGGTGATAGAACTAAAATTACAGGTAGGTTAAGTACTTTTGCCACATGTGCCGTAGAATACTCAGTACTTATTCCCTTTCCATCGTAAAGTCCCATAACGCCCTCTACAATTCCATAATCACCTTTACCTCTAGAAAAGCTTGCTTTAACACCCTCTTCTCCCATAAGATATAAATCAAGATTTCTTGCAGGTACTTTTGTAATATATTCATGAAAATCTGGATCTATATAATCTGGTCCTACTTTATAACTTTGCACCTTAAATCCTCTATTTTTAAGCACCTTTAATAGTCCCATAGTTACTGTAGTTTTTCCTCCGCTACTACCATTAGAGGATATAATAATACTCTTCATATAAATTAATACTCTATCCCTTCTCTGGCAGGGACTCCTTTACTAAAGTAATGTTTTATTTCTTTCATTTCAGTAATTAGATCTGCCTTATTTGCTATTTCCTCTGGAACATTTCTCCCCGTTAATATGAGTTCCATATTATCAGGTTTATATTCTATAAGGCTTAAAAGCTGATCCTTGGATACAAGTTCATTAGATAGTGCTCCCATTATCTCATCCATAATTAAAATATCACATCTATTGTTTTTTAAAGTATCTACACAGAAATTATAGGCATCCTGTATTTCCGTCTTTAATTCTGATTTTTCACTATCATTTAAATTCCAAAAGAATCCTCTCTTTTTTTCAAATCTGAAAATTTTAAAATTAGGTGCTAACTTTTTTATGCTTTCAAGCTCTCCAGTGGAACCAGATTTTAAAAATTGAACCATAAATACACTGTAACCATCTCCAGCAGCTCTAACTCCAAGTCCCACGGCCGCGGTAGTTTTACCCTTTCCATTTCCAGTGTATACTTGAATATAACCTTTGGATAGCTTTCCCATAGAATTCCTCTTTTCTAATATTAGGCATATTCAAATAAATAACTAGTCAGTATGCTAGCCTATTTTGAATCCTACTGCGTCAACAGAACCCTCAGATAGCCCACTATCATCAGAACCTGTTTCCTTGTATTATTCAAAATATTCGTCGCATCTTTGACTTACTATTTATTTTAATATGCCTTATCTAAATTCATTATTTATAACTTCAATTCCTTTTAAAACCTTAATTAGTCTCTCATTAGATACTCTATCCTTTATTGCAAATCTTACATAACTATTATCAAGTCCTCTAAAATTACTGGCTTTTCTAATAATTATACCCTTTTCTAAGCAACATTTATAAAGCTTATTTTCATCTATGTTCTTTAATCTACATAGTATAAAATTTGAAAAACTGTTGAATATCCTATCTATACAAGAAATTTTACTAATTTCCCCCATAAAGAATTTTCTCTCCGCTTCAATCCAATTCAGAGATTTATCAATATATTCTTTATCCTTTAAACAGTATTTTACTGCTAATTCTGCAAAACAGTTTATATTCCAAGGGTTTTGTTTCTCTCTTATACTATTTAATAATCCTTCATTGCTACTTATTCCATATCCAAATCTAACTCCTGGCATGGCAAAAAATTTAGTGATTGCCCGTATAATAAAAGTACATTTATTATGTTCTATTTTATCAATGAAGCTATTTTTTATGCTACCTGTAAATTCAATGAAAGCTTCGTCTATAATTATTGTTTTACCTTCAGCTTCACAAAACTCTATAATGGACTCAAATTTATTTTTGTCTATAATATTTCCATTTGGATTATTAGGATTACCTATTATCACTGCCTCTACCTCAGTAAGCTTATTCTGAATGTCTTCATAATCAAAATCCATATTGGGTAGCAACTTAGAGTATTCTATACGGCAACCCCACTTCTTTGCATTTATTTCATATTCTACAAAGGAGGGTACTACTATCAATATACTTTTAAAATTACTTATAACTAAATCTATAATTTCTGCTGCACCATTACCTAGTACAAAGTTTTCTTCTACAGTGCCAGTATAATTTGAAAGGTTTTTTAGAAGTTCTCTATACTTAATATCTGGATATCTAGTTACGTTATTTAAAGCCTCTGCTATATTATTTTTAAAACCTTCTGGCACTCCAAGAGGATTTATGTTAGAGCTAAAATCTAAAAGATCCTGTCCTTTAAAAATACCATCGGTATATATATCTCCACCGTGAACCATAAATAAACCTCTCTTCCATTCACATCTATCTGCCTATATTTGTTCTTTTACTTAGGCATATTCAAATAAATAACTAGTCAGTATGCTAATCTATTTTGAATCCTACTACGTCAACAGAACCCTCAGATAGCTCACTATCCTCAGAACCCGTTTCCTTGTAGACTTCAAAATATCCGTTGCATCTTTGACTTACTATTTATTTTCATATGCCTTATTATAATTCTATCTAAAAGAACATTACCAGTAAATCAAGGCATTCATTAATTAATCTCTAATCCCATTAATAGAGAGTCATAAAACTCACCATTAATTAAAAAATCTCTTTTTAATACTCCTTCTTCTAAAAACCCAAGTTTCTTGTATAGGTAAATACCTACTGTGTTATCATTTCTAACTCTTAAATTAATTTTTCTAATTATTTCTGACTTTTTACTCCAGTTAATTAAATATTTTATAAGTTTTTCACCTATACCCTTTCCACAATGTTCTTTAAGAACACTTACTCCAAATTCTCCAACATGGGCATTTCTTTGTCTTGGTCCTCCAGAAAAATTTAAATTTCCCACTATATTTCCATTAACTTCAGCTACAATAAACAAGGCATTTTCCTTATTTAAAGCATTTGAAATAAATTCTTCTTCCTCTTCAATACTTCCTCCAAATTCTCCTATTCCAAAGGTTAAAAAATTTGATTCTCCGCCAATTATATTAAGATACTCTATTAATCCTTTAGCGTCCGACTGTACGGCCTTTCTAATTATAACTTTCCCACTATTATCACTTATCTCTTTCATTCATATGTAACTCCCTATTATTATTTAAAAACAAGATTAATTCATATAATCTTACTTTTACAACTATCTATTCATAAGATTCTTTAATTATAATTAAAAATTCTTAAATGTATTAGTTATTAAATAAGCTATAATAACATAGATAATTATCACTAATATCTCTGAACCATACATCAGCCTAATAACTTCTTTAATATGCTTTTTATCTAAATTTTGCTTTTTATCCCCTAAGGTAGGTTTATACACAAGTTCTCCAAAATAGCTATTAGTACCACCCAATTGTATTTTCATTGCACCGGCTGCAGCTGCTTCTGGATAGGCACAGTTTGGACTCTTGTGATTTTTTCTATCCCTAATCATTATTCTTAGACTCTCTAAGATATTTCCACCAATCAAGGGTGCCACCAGGGCTATAAATATACCTGTAATTCTGGCTGGTATAAGATTAAATAAATCATCTATTTTAGCAGGGAAAAAACCTATGTAAAAATACTTTTCATTTTTATAGCCAAGCATAGAATCCATAGTATTTATTCCCTTATAGAGCATAGCTAAAGGTGCTCCCCCAACTATAGCAAAGATAAGGGGTGCTATAACACCATCAGAAGCATTTTCAGCTACCGTTTCCACATCTGCTCTTATTATTTCCTCTTCTGAAAGTTCTTTTGTATCCCTTCCCACAATGTAAGAAAGCTTTATTCTAGCATCCTTTATATCCTTATTTTCTAGGGAATTATATACATTACTAGCCTCTTTATCTAAACTCTTTGCAGCTAGTGTTGTCCAAATTATAAGTATATTTAATATATGGTGAACTGCTGTGAAGGGTTTCACAAGTTCTAATATTAAAAAAGGTATAGAAAAACTAACAAGGCCTATTATAATTACAATTAAACCACCAAATAATTTTAACTGTATATGACTTTTTGCTAATTTTCTTGCATTCTTCTCTAATAAACTTATTAATTTTCCTATATATATTATTGGATGTGGCAACCATCTTGGGTCTCCTAATATAAAATCTAAAATTACTGCTAAAACTATATCTAAAGCTATATACATCATTTATTCAGCCCCATAATCTTATATATACGCTCCATATCTAAAGCATTTCTAACTATCTGTGCCAATTTGTCAAGTTCTTTCTCTCTTAACTTTTCGTATTCCTTAGACTTTTTAAGACTTATACATTTTCTACTTCTTAACAAATTAACTATGTACTCTCTAAAATATATACTGTCAAATATACCATGAATGTAAGTACCCATAACATTACCCTTTCTATTAATAGCACCATCACTATAATCTACATCCATTCTATTTTTATCCACTATATTAAAAAGTGGTTTTGAGTTTACACCATATTTACATATACCCATGTGAATCTCATAACCATAAACTGACTTATTTATATTTCTATTTTCTTCATAATCTTTTTTTTCGTTCACATCATTATAATTTACTATATAGTTGTCAACGTACATTGATAAATCATCTGAAGCTATAATTGCCTTTACCCTAGTTGTAACCTTCTCTTCTTCAAATGTGGTATCAATATCTAACAATTTCATTCCCTCAGTGTTTAGAATATTCGTTTCCACCCCATAAGGATCTTCAATAGAATTACCGAGCATTTGATATCCACCACATATGCCTATAACCATTCCATCTTTACTGAATTCCTTGATCTTTTTTTCAACACCGTTTTCACGAAGTCTTAATAAGTCTTCTATAGTATTCTTACTTCCTGGTATAATTACTAAATCTGGATTTTCAAACTCTTCTGCATTGGTTATAAATCTTATGGATACATCCTCTTCTGCTTTAAGAGCATCTAGATCTGTAAAATTAGATATGTGTGGAAGTTTAATAACAGCTATATCTATAGCTCCATGAGCTTTCTTTTCAAACTCCACTGCACCATCTTCATCTTCCAGTTGTAAATTAAAATATGGAACTACTCCCATACAAGGTATTTTCACTATATCCTCCAACATATCTAAACCTGGCTTTAGTATATCTATGTCTCCTCTGAATTTATTTATAACAGTTCCCTTAACTCTTTTCTTCTCATCATCCTTTAATAGAAGCATAGTACCTGCAAGAGAAGCAAACACTCCACCTTTATCAATATCTCCTGCCAGTATTACAGGAGCATCCACAAGCTCCGCCAGACCCATATTTACTATATCTCTTTCTCTTAAATTTATCTCAGCAGGACTTCCTGCCCCTTCTATAACTATTACGTCAAATTCTTTTTCAAGTTCTTCAAACTGTTGTTTTAACATATCTTTAAATATAGGCTTCATACTGTGGTATTCCATTGCAGTGTAATTTCCATATACCTTACCATTAACTATAACCTGAGATTTCTTATCAGAAGTTGGTTTAAGTAGTATTGGGTTCATATACACCTGTGGCTCCATACCACAGGCATAGGCTTGAAGCACCTGTGCTCTACCCATTTCTTTTCCATCTAAAGTTATATAAGAATTCAAAGACATATTTTGAGATTTGTAGGGAACGACCTTATAACCATCCTGTTTAAAAATCCTGCACAATGCGCTTACAAGTATACTTTTTCCAACAGAAGATGCAGTACCTTGTATCATAATCTTTGCCATCTACTAATTCCCCTTTTGTGTTACCCCTATATTTTTATATTTTCCCGTAATAGTATCTTCTATATGATTTATAAATATATTTCTAAAGAGAGGATTTTCTCCTAGGCCATGCATATATAAATTAACCTTTAATCCTTCTTTTTCAAGAACCCTTTTCCACGAATCCTCTTCCTCAGACGCCATATCATTATTACAATGATCACCAGCTACTACCATCAGTGGCATTAATGTAACTTCCTTAACCCCATCTCTTTTTAATGTATTTACAATATTATCTAATGAAGGATACCCCTCTACAGTTCCAATATACACATTATTTATTTGATGATCTCTAAACACCATTTGAAGACAGGAATAACAAGAATTAGCGGGATGAGTTGTTCCATGTCCCATGAACACCGTTACACTATTTTTAGGAATTTGAGGTTTTAAGGCTTCTATAACAACTGAATAATCATCATAAAGTTCATTACCATCTCCCTTAAAATAGAGTATAGGTCTTCCTAGCTCAATTTTATTAAATACACCCTTTTCCCTGTATCTTTCAACTACATTATATACATAGTCATATTCTACACCAGGAATTATATGAAGTGACTGAACTATAACTTCTTTGTAGCCTTCCTCCGCTATCTTCTTCAAAGCCTCTTCAGGTCTATCTACAATGTATCCACTTCTATCCTTAAGTGCTTTTATTATCATATGTGAAGTAAAGGCTCTCTTCACATCATAATCCTTAAACTTATCCTCTATACACTTCTCAATACCCTCTATAGTTAACTTTCTGGTTTCCTCATAAGTAGTTCCAAAACTTACTACCAGTATTACCTTATCCCTTTTCTTCTGCAAAAACCTCTCCCCTTTTTCTATTTATTCAAAATAAATCTATTTGCTATTAATAAATCTTACCTTGGCGGCTTTGAAATCCGTTAAGTGACTTTTACTGTCTGAACACAGTGAGTTTAAAAGTCATAGAATTTTAAACAAAGCCAAAGTTAGATTTTCTTTATGAAACGAGGGATATCCTAAATACACTCTACACACCAAGCTTTGAAACTCATTTTAAAACTACACTCTCCTCTCCTCTTAGCCAGTGACAGGCATCTATTGCAAAATAGGTTATAATTATATCTGCGCCAGCCCTCTTTAAAGATAAAAGCATCTCCATAGCTGTAGCTTTCTCATCTATAACTCCAAGCTTTCCAGCAGCCTTGATCATAGCATACTCTCCACTTACGCTATATGCAGCAACAGGATAGTTGAACTTATCTCTTGCCCATCTTATTACATCAAGGTAGGACATAGCAGGCTTTACCATTATTATATCTGCACCTTCATTTATATCATCTTCAATTTCAAGCATAGCCTCTCTTATGTTAGCAGGATCCATCTGATATCCCTTTCTGTCACCAAACTGAGGGGCTGAATCTGCAGCCTCTCTGAAAGGTCCAAAGAAGGCAGATGCGTATTTTGCACTATAAGCCATTATAGATACATCTTTATAACCATTTTCATCTAAAAGATTTCTAATGGCCTCTACTCTTCCATCCATCATATCAGAAGGTGCCACCATATCTGCTCCTGCTTTTGCATGAGATAAAGCAATTTTAGCTATATATTTTATAGTTTCATCATTATCAACTTTTTTATTTTTTACTATTCCACAGTGTCCATGACTTGTATATTCGCACATACATACATCAGTAACTACTAATAAATCAGGAGCAAGTTCTTTAATTTTACTTACTGCCCTTTGGACTATACCTTCCCCTTCATAGGCAGAAGTTCCAACTTCATCTTTATGATCAGGTAAACCAAACACCATTATTCCCTTAACTCCAGCTTCTGTTATTTGCTGAACCAGCTCATTCAATCTATCTACTGACCAATGATAGTTATCTGGCATAGCTTCTATTTCTTTTTTTATATTTTCTCCCTCAGTTACAAATATGGGATAAATAAAATCATCAGGAGTTAAAACTGTCTCTCTTACCAAACTCCTTATTGCTCTATTTTGTCTTAGTCTTCTATGTCTTCTAAACATATTAATCCCGTTAAGGCACCTATAAGAAAATATAAATGAAATATTATCCATAATATTTTACTTTTTATTTTCTTTTATATGTCTCCATAAAATTTATTAAATTTAATTTATTTAATAAATTTCACTATAACGGTTTTCACCATCCTTTCAAATAAGTAACTTTCACATTATAATTATATAATGCACATTCAAATAAATAACTAATCAGTATGCTAGTATATTTGACTTACTATTTATTTTCATATGTCTAACATAATATACAACTTCTAATCCTGTCACAATAATTTTAACTTCAAATAATATCTTCTAAAATTAAGTATTATCAAAGAACTTATATATTAATTTAAAGAATATTTTTATAGAAAATTTAAGCAAAAAAATAACCCTATCAACAATAGTGTTAAAAGGATATTCGTATCACTTACTTTATAAAGTTAAAAGCAAACCTTTTTCTTAACACCTCCCTATCGCTCGTAGGGATTATGTGGAAAAAATACAGGCAGGTATACTGACTAAAAACTCATCATTTAAATACACCTTCCCAGTTTCCCAGTGGCTTAGACATCTTTCATGCCTTATTGTACTTAAATTCATCTATTACAGTGGCGGGACCGTTCAGGAATTTAACCTGATTCCCTTTTAATTAATTATGTAGGGCATTTTCAAACAAAACAACTAGTTGATAGTCTATTACCTTGTTATTTATTTTCACATGCCTAATTAAACCTGTATTTTATTATATTTTTAAAATTCTCATTTGTCTTAGTGTACGATTATAATAAAATTATGTCAATATAAAATCAATTATATAGACGCTATTTTATAGAAAATATTACAATGTTAATTTTATGTTATTTTATTTAATTCTATGTAAAGATTATGTTATAATCTATCTTGTAATTTAAGGGGGATATCTTATGGAAATACTAAAGAGTCAAAGCATTAAAATTGCGACAGTAAAATTCTTGGAATTCTTAGATAAATACTATAGTATAATTATTGGCATCATACTATTTGCTTGCGTGCTGCCTATTTATTTTAGCCATTCAAGTCCCGGTTATAAAATTGTAGTCTCAATATATTGGTTTGCAGCAATTACCGCTTTTCCAGACATCAGAAAAGATGTAAAATGGCTTCCATTTATAATATTATGTATACCATTTGTAATTTTTCTTACATATATAAATTCACATGGTTATGCATTTTGGGGGGAAATTCTAAGCTGGCAGATTGCTAAAGGTTCAGTTATAGATTTAAATCCAATATTTAGCAAAATACCATTTAATAATGCATCCTTTGCTAGAGTTTATAAAAATGAAACTCTTACCTGGTTTATGAGACTTGTGTATAATAATGGTTTTGTTATGACTGCTATAATACCTATAGTTAGAGCTATCATATTAAAGGATTTTAAAAAAATGTGCAGATACCTTTGCTCAGCCCATGTATTTCAAATATTTTTAATTAGTCCTTTTTATTTATTGTTTCATCTTCAAGAAACATGGTATGTACTAGGACAACCAGACGGTTTAGCACGTAATTTCACTAAGCTTCAGGCAGCTGGATGGACATTAAATTGTTTTCCATCTATGCATACATCTATTTCCTTTGCAATGTTCCTTTTGGTAATAAGAGAACGGGACAAGATATTCAAATGGGTTTGGGGCTTCTTTTGTCTTAGTGTAATATATTCCACAATGTATCTAGAAATACATTGGATTATTGATGTAGTATCAGGAATTATTTTTGCCTATATTACTGTGAAGCTAGTAGATTTCATATTTGCTAAATTAGAAGTACCTTTAAAGAAGCGTTTTAGCAATATATATTACAGAAATAATACTAATAATAACACCCTAGAAATAAAAGAAGACACTAATGTGAATTTGTAGTAGTAAATCAGCTAAGGAGCTGCCTTACAATGCATATATATGCATTGTAAGGCAGCTCCTTCTATTTATAATTTACTATTAGGCATATGAAAATAAATAGTAAGTCAAAGATGCGACGGATATTTTGAATCCTACAAGGAAACAGGTTCTGAGGATAGTAAGCTATCTGAGGGTTCTGTTGACGCAGTAGGATTCAAAATAGGCTAGCATACTGACTAGTTATTTATTTGAATGTGCCTTATTTATTATGACTTAGAAATATCGGATAATACTAAACCTTTATTATGCTCTAATGCCCAGCTTATAGACCAATCACTTTGGAAAAGTATCAGATTTCTGTCATTTCCATCCTTAACTACCTTTGCATCTGACGTTATAACTAAACTCTTAGGATCTATATCATCATTTTCAATCCATCTTATATTTTTATATGCTAATAAATCCATTTTTATATCTACATTGTATTCATTTTTTAATCTATATTCAAGTACTTCAAATTGCAGTACACCTACAACTCCTACAATTAGTTCCTCTATACCTATATTAACTTCCTTAAATACCTGTATAGCACCTTCCTGAGATATTTGAGTTATACCCTTTATAAATTGCTTTCTCTTCATGGTATCAATAGTTCTAACTCTTGCAAAGTGCTCAGGAGCAAAGCTTGGTATATCTTCAAACTTAAACTTATCAGAACTTTCACACAGAGTATCCCCTATATTAAATATACCTGGATCAAATACACCTATAATATCTCCAGCATAGGCCTTATCTATTATTTCTCTATCCTGTGCTAAAAACTGCTGCGGCTGAGTAAGTCTTACTTTATTACCCTTTTGTACATGAAAGACTTCCATACCCTTTTTAAATTCGCCTGAACATATTCTCATAAATGCAATTCTATCTCTATGAGCTTTGTTCATATTAGCTTGAATCTTAAATATAAATGCAGAAAAATCTTTTCTAAATACATCTATTTCTCCCTTATCAGAATTTCTAGCTAATGGTGGTGGAGTTAGCTTTAAAAATTCCTCTAAGAAAGGCTTAACACCAAAATTAGTAAGTGCACTACCAAAGAATACAGGAGTAAGTTCTCCATTTCTAAGCTTTTCAACGTCAAATTCATCTCCAGCTATATCTAAGAGTTCAATATCTTCAATAAGCTTATCATGAAGATCATCACCTAATAGATCTCTAAATATAGCATCCTCTACATTACCTTCTACAGTTTCAACTTCTGTTTGGCCATGATTTCCACCGTCAAACACCTGTATAACCTTATTATGTCTTTCATACACGCCTTTAAATTCCTTACCAGAACCTATAGGCCAATTTACAGGATAAGTTTTTATGCCAAGCTCATCTTCAAGCTGTTGCATAAGTTCAAAAGGATCTTTACTTTCTCTATCCATTTTGTTTATAAAAGTAAATATAGGAATTCCTCTAAGACTACAAACATTAAAAAGTTTCCTTGTCTGAGCTTCTATACCTTTTGCTGCATCCACTACCATTACTGCACTATCAGCAGCCATTAAAGTTCTGTAAGTATCTTCACTAAAATCCTGATGTCCTGGTGTATCTAATATATTTATACAATAACCTTCATAATTAAATTGCATTACTGAAGAGGTTACAGAAATACCTCTTTGCTTTTCTATTTCCATCCAATCTGATACTGCATGCTTTGAAGCCTTTCTAGCCTTAACAGAACCTGCCATTCTTATGGCACCACCGTATAGAAGAAGCTTTTCTGTAAGTGTAGTTTTACCTGCATCTGGGTGAGATATTATTGCAAAGGTTCTTCTTTTCTCTATTTCATTTATAAAATCAGCCAATTAAATCTTGCTACTTAAAACTTATAAATCTCCATCAAAAAAATTATGTATTAATAATACTTTAATTATTTTAGATCTTATAATGTTACTGCCTTAAGTAACTCTTACCTCCTCTAATTTCTTTGTATTTTACGCCGTAACTTTGCGCCATTATCAAACAAAATATATGTTAATTCACATTGGTTTTCCTCCTCAATTATGTAGAAAGTAAAACTATATAAGGCACATTCAAATAAATAACTAGTCAGTATGCTAGTCTATTTTGAATCCTACTACGTCAACAGAACCTTCTGATAGCACCACTATCATCAGAACCTATTTCCTTGTATAATTCAAAATATTCGTCGCATCTTTGACTTGTTATTTATTTTCACATGCCTAAGCTTTTTAATCTTTATATAAATTATAGACACATTATTTCAGAGTACATTACTTATTATATATTATCTACCAATTTGTTTATTATTACCCTGACCAAATTCAAGGCCTAAAGCAATTATAATATTTAAAAGGTCTGCGGAAAACACAGACCTTTTAAAATACATAAACACAGTTAATTATATCATTTTCATAGAAATTTTCAATAAGAGAAT
>NZ_BAEV01000065.1 GCF_000246895.1 Clostridium arbusti SL206
ACACGTAGTATAATATATGTAGACATAATGAAGATTGATAAGTGTGTATCTCTATGTAAACTCATTTTTATTCCATACCAGCACATATCTCTTAATACATTTTATTGTAAAAAATATTATAAAATTGTTTGATATATAATATTTAATTTTATTAAAATTGGTAACCTATGATACATATTTTTATTAATAAAAGACTTATACTATGGTTAAAGAATATCAAAGAGGTGAATGCTAATGAACAATTTAATAAAAAACATAGAATTTTCAAATGTTCTTAATTTAAAAGATTTAGTATCCTATCAAGAAGGTCAAGTTATAAGCAGAACTATTGCACAGACATCTAATGCAAATATCACTTTATTTTCACTGGATAAAAATGAAGGCATAAGTTCACATGTAACTCCTGGAGATGCTATGGTTCAAATATTGGACGGTACAGCTGAAATTACAATAGGTGACAATACTTTTACTGTTAAAGAAGGAGAAACTATAGTAATGCCTTCCAACATTCCACATGCACTTCAAGCTTATGAAAAGTTTAAAATGCTGTTAATAGTAATAAAAAATTAATTATTATATAAAGATAGGGCTATCTCACAATGCATATCTACGTATTGCGAGACAGCTCTATCTTTAGCTACTTTACTACTAAAACTAATTATTAAAATATGGTTTCTAGTAATTAGTGAAGCCATTATTAAATTTAATGAGTATTTATTCTTTTTTGAGACAGTCTCATATTATTAAGATTTAGTTTGATATTCAACTACCTGTTTTTTATCTACTTCTGATACATTTAACACCTTATAGCCTTTTCTTCCTAATTTCTTAGATGCTCTAATAAATTGCTTTTTACTTCTATAAGTTCTCGTAGTAAATTTTTTCATATATTATCATTCCTTTCTAGAATATATAGTGTATACTGCACTATAAAAATTATAATGAATAATTTTAGTTTATCCCTTTTAAGGTTTTATAATAACTGCATCTCATTAGAAATAATAGTAAATATTAATATAGTTTTAACATTAATACTCTAAATATTTTAAATATTTATGAACAATTTCCTTATAAGGTAATGTTTTCATTGTTTATAATAATATTATTATATATGACAAATTCATTAAAGGAGAGATTTTATGGAAATCAACAATGGACTTATTAAAGAAAATTCTGAATTGAGGGAGCTATCAAGGCAACAATTAAAAGGGAAATGGGGGACAGCAATATTATTATGCTTTATTTTTTCCATTATAACCGGATTATTAGGATTCATACCTATTGTTGGTGTAATAATATCTTGGATTATAGCTGGCCCATTAACATTTGGACTTATTTCATGCTTCTTAAAGCTTGTACGGAATGAAAATTTTAGATTTGAAAATTTATTCGATGGCTTTAAACATTTTGCATCTTCATTTTTATTAATGTTACTAATGGGAATATTTGTATTTTTATGGTCTTTACTTCTCATAATACCTGGTATAATTGCTGCATACAGATATAGCATGTCATTTTATATACTCAATGATAATCCTGAAATTGGAGCAATGGATGCCTTAAGAGAAAGTAAAAAAATGATGATAGGCTATAAGGGTAAATTATTTCTTCTAAACTTAAGCTTCATAGGCTGGGCTATTCTTTCAGTACTTACTGCTGGTATAGGATTTCTGTGGCTTATTCCATATATGAATACGGCAACTGCAAATTTTTATCAGAATTTAAAAGATGCCTCAAAAACTGAAATATCTTCATCTACAATATAATTAATATAGAAATAAAAAATATAAGGACATACAGCCCCTAAGTTGTATGTCCTTATATTATCTTTATGCTGAAAATATTCTCTCAAAAGTTCCTGTTCTTCATCAGAAATATAATAATTTCCTTTCTATGTATATAAATTTTAAATATAAGAAAAATAATTATTATAAATGAAAATAAATTTTCATAAAAATGTACTTATTCTTGGCAAATGAAAATGAATAAAAAGGAGAATATTTTAATGATTAATAAAAATGATAAGTTAGCAACTGGAATTGCTATATTATTTGAACTAATTCTCATATCTACAGCTATTGCTAATATTGCATCAAGACAATGGAAGAATTTAGCCTTATCACTACTGGCTATTATATGTCTTATACTTCCCTTTATAATTACACATATTGCTAATATAAAGAACATAATTCTACCTTCTACATTTAAATTAATAACCTTATTATTTATTTTTTCTGCGCAATACTTGGGAGAAATCAAGAAATTCTATAATATATTTTGGTGGTGGGATCTATCCTTACACTCTATATGTGGCAGCTATGCAGTTATAATAGCATTGCATTTAATACCAGACATTATTAGAAACAAACCCCAAATTACAAAGAAGCGATTTACTCTTTTTGCTGCAATAATTGCATTTAGCTTTTCAACAACCTTAGCTACTCTATGGGAAATATTTGAGTTTATAGGAGATTACTTATTTAAAACTAATATGGCCCAAGGTGGAATTCAAGATACTGCAACTGATCTTCTTGTAGAAATTTTAGCTGCTTTTATTACTTCAGCAATATATTATTATGGCAATTCAAGAAAATAATGTCCTATCTGTCCTAGCACTTCTTATCTTTTTGAACTTTTCTAATAGAAGTTATACCTATTTAATTTTTACCAATTAATTAATTTGCTTAGACGTATTTTAAAATAAAAAAACTAAGATTATGATAAACGATTGACCAGTAGAATATACTTTTAACAATGGGCTATTACCTCGAAAGAAAGTGATATAATTATATATATGGGAGGAAAATCTTCCAATAGAAAAACTTTCTTTTTATATGTTTATTAAAAAGTAATATTACAATAGGAGATGGTTTTATGAATTTTAAATTGACTGAGGGGCAGGAATCCATTAAGAACACTGTTCGAAAATTTGCGGAGACAAAAATTGAGCCCATTTCTTTTCAACTAGATGAAAAAAATATGTTTCCAGAAAAAATCGTAAAGGAAATGGGAGAACTATCCTTTATGGGACTTCCATATCCATCAAAATATGGTGGTGCTGACAAAGATGTACTAAGTTATGTCATTGCCGTGGAAGAATTATCAAGAATAGATGCAGGGATTGGTGTCATTCTATCAGCGCATGTGTCATTAGGATCATTTCCCATCATGGAATTTGGAACAGAAGAACAAAAAGAAAAATATCTTATTCCACTAGCTTCTGGTAAAAAAATTGCTGCTTTTGGCCTAACTGAAACTAATGCCGGTAGCGATGCTGCTAAAACGGAAACTACGGCTGTTTTAGATGGTGATCATTATATTCTAAATGGTTCTAAAATATTCATAACTAACGCTGATTGTGCGGATACTTATATAGTATTTGCAGTTACAAATCCAGGACTAGGGACCAAGGGAATTAGTGCTTTTATTGTAGAAAAAGGATGGGAAGGATTTACTTTTGGCACACATTACAATAAAATGGGCATTCGTTCTTCTGCTACAGCTGAACTGCTATTCAAAGACGTTAAAATACCAAAAGAAAATCTCCTTGGAAAAGAAGGACAGGGTTTTAAAATTGCTATGAAAACCCTAGAAGGTGGACGTATAGGTATCGCTGCACAAGCACTTGGAATTGCCCAAGGAGCTTATGAAAAAGCACTAAATTATGCTGAAGAACGAATTCAGTTTGGTAAACCACTTTCAAGACAACAAGCTATTTCATTCAAACTTGCAGATATGGCTACCAAAATTCGTGCAGCTAGGTTTATGGTATACAGTTCCGCTGAACTAAAACAGGAACATGAACCCTATGGAACAGAATCTGCCATGGCAAAAATGTACGCTTCAGATGTTTGTCTTGAAGTTGTCAATGATGCTGTACAAATTTATGGAGGTTCTGGATATATAAAGGGTTATGCGGTAGAACGCATGTATCGTGATGCCAAAATCTGTACAATATATGAGGGTACAAATGAAATTCAAAGACTAATTGTTTCAAATGCGATTTTACGAAAGCCTAAAAAAACTCAGCCAGAGAATAGTGGTAATCCTCCTACTAATGTAACAGCAAATAAGCCAGCAAAAAAATCAATAACAGGAAACCGCAAGAAAATTATCATAAAAGAAGGATCAACTGAAGAGAAAATAAATACATTTCTAAAGTATCTTAAAAATGAAAACCTACAAATTCAAAACAGTTCTATTAATACTTTAGATGGAAATATTGGTGATGCAGATAAAGTATGCAGTATAGGCCGTGGATTAGCTTCTAAAGAAGACTTACCTATAATACAATCCTTATCTCAGGTTATTGGAGCTCAGCTTGGCTGTTCAAGACCTATTGCTGAAGAAAATCAATGGATGTCCCTTGATAGGTATGTAGGTGTATCCGGTCAGAAATTTAAAGGATCATTCTATATGGCTATTGGCATATCTGGTCAGGTTCAACACCTTATTGGTATTCGTGATGCTAAAATTATTACTGCCATTAATATAGATGAAAAAGCTCCAATATTTTCACAAGCCGATTATGGTATTGTTGGCGATTTGTATGAAATTGTTCCCCTTCTTAGTAAAATCTTAAAAAACGGTAAATTATAAATATACTAGAAAAAATTTAAATCACATAAATTAAACATAATTATTTGTTATTTATTCCACATTTTATTGTTACTATTTAAGCATACCCCTTAGATGTACATGTTAATATAATATAATTAAGTAATTTTTAAATTCAAAGAAATAAACCTTATGTCTGTAAATAGCATAAGGTTTATTTCTTTTTTATTTCATTTTAGGCACATTCAAATAAATAACTAGTCAGTATGCTAGCCTATTTTGAATTCTACTGCGTCAGCAGAACCCTCTGATTGAAAAGTCCCACCTACGCTTCGCTTAGAGGTGGAGGTATTAACCTTTCAAACTATTTTTCTCTATATATTTGTGTTCTTTTACTATGTCATATAGGGTTATAAATTCCTTTCCTAGCCTATGTAACCTTTTGTCAATGGCTGTTTTCTGTTCTTCTGTCAAACTAGGATCTTTTATTCTATCCAATAAAGGATATAAATCAAATTCTACTAATCTTAGTTTAACTTCCGCGCTTAGTTTACCATTTATTTCCTTCTTATCTAAATTACGTAAATTTAAATTATCTATATCTTTAATATCTATTTTAAAATCAAATATAATTTCTCCATCTTTTAAGTCTTTATAACTTTTATATAGAATTAAATCAGATATTTCTTTTTTATCTATACGACCACCAATGCTAGAATAAAAGAATCCATAAATATAGCATTTATTATTTTCTTCAACAATTATAGTATCATAAGGAATTCCATACTTATCATATATAGTTATAACATCTCCGCTGTAATACTTCTTACCCTTATATGTTATAAAATAAGTGCCTATATTATTAAAATATTTACCTTTTTGATAAATTCCTTTTATTTTAGTTATTTTAGCCTTCAATAATATCCACTCCTCTTAATTTATTATATTTTTTCCTTTATCATTTTATTAAATCAATTCAATTTATATTATATATTTATTTATATTAGAAAATAGTTAAATTTATATCAAATATACTTATAAAAATATTTTATATAAACAATATTCTTTAATTCTTGTCTATATTATATCATACCAATTAACTTTTTTGGATAAGTTTTCATCATTAAAACTACCAATTTTATTAAGTAGCTCCATTTAGTACAGCTTACATAGCAAGACTTGAAACCGTACTGCCTAGAAAATAGGCCTCGTGAACTGGTTTCAGAAAGCTAAAACATCGTGAAATCAGGTGAGTACTCTACCCCCTCTGATTGAAAAGTCCCACCTACGCTTCGCTTAGAGGTGGAGGTATTAACCTTTAATGCATGAAAAGTTAAACATATGATATATTAATATAAATCTAAAAAAAGCATTTAATCTTTACTATTTAAGATTAAATGCTGCTTATTATAATTAAACTAATCCTCTAAGATGTCCACCTAACATTTTATCTTAACTTATATTGAGTGTTTCCCTTTCTCATGTGACCGTAAGAACCATTTTCGTACTTCATCTACAAGAAAAATGATAGGACCACACAAGGTGAGGAATGCCCATTCACGCAGACCAATTGGTGCAGTATTAAACAAATTCTGTAAAAAAGGTGTATAGATCAGTATATTAAGCAAAGCTAGTTCTGCAACAATACCGGCTAGCACAATACGATTTGATAAGAATCCAATTTTAAATACTGATACTACTTCAGTTCTGCAGGCAAAAACCACACCAACCTGCGCACATACTATTGCGGCTAAGGTCATAGTTGTTGCCATGCGATAAACCGTTCCAGAATTCGCAAGAGCTACACCTGGCCAACCATATAACCAATTGAGAAAGAAATACGCAGTCATAGCCAAAAATGATTCTATTACCCCATACCAAAGTAAAGCTTTCTTAACCAATTTTCGGTTCAATAAAGGCTCTTTCCTTGAACGAGGCGGTGAATCCATGATTCCTTCCTCAGGTTTTTCGGATCCTAGTCCAATAGCAGGAAGCATATCTGTTCCCAAATCTATTGCAAGAACCTGCATAATTATCAATGGAAGAGGAATTGCCCCTCGGGATAAAAGATAGATTATAACAGGGATGGCCTCTGCCATATTACTGTTAAATATATAAACAATAAATTTTCTGATATTATTATATACAGCTCTCCCTTCTTCAATTGCATTTACTATAGATGCAAAGTTATCATCTGTCAAAATCATATCTGCGGCTTCTTTTGCTACATCAGTTCCTGATAGGCCCATTGCAACCCCTATGTCAGCCTTTTTTAGAGCAGGAGAATCGTTGACACCATCTCCAGTTACAGCAACCACATTTCCCATCTCCTGAAGAGTGCTGACAACCCTAAGCTTTTGTGCAGGAGCCATCCTAGCCAGAATAACCTCATTACTAAGGGCCTTTTTAAGTTCTTCCTGATTCATCTTCTCCATTTCAACACCAGTTACAATACGTGGGTTTTCACTTTGAATAATACCAATATTTCTTGCAATACTTTCTGCTGTCAACCCATAATCACCAGTAATCATAATAATTCTAATACCAGATTGTCTGCATTTTTCAACCGCTTCAGGTATCTCAGAACGAGGTGGATCCTCCATTGCAATCAATCCAAGGAAAGTTAGTTCCTTCTCAACTCTATCAATTGTATAAGAGTTTATATCGTCTTTTATAAACATTTCATCTGATAATTTTCGAACAGCAACAGCCAATACACGTAAACCCTTGCTGGCGTATTCATCATTTACAGCCATAATCTTTCCACGGATATTTTCGTCCATAACTTTTTCCTGTCCATTTTCACGTATACTAGTACAAGTATCCAATACCTCTTTTGGAGCACCCTTAATAAATGCAATTCTTATATTAGTATTGGTGGAATCAGTAATCTCATGGATTGTACTCATACGTTTTCGCACTGAATCAAAAGGAAGTTCCTTAAATCTCGGAATCTGTTCTTTCATTGTCTCCAGATTCAGACCACCTTTTTTTGCCAGTACTACCAAAGCAGCCTCCGTAGGATCACCCAATACCGTCCAACGAGATGTATCTTCATTAGGAGGCACAAGGTGAGCATTGCAACATAGACTTGCTGTAGTCAAAAGCTGTTTTATATCCTGATCCTCTTGTGAAACCGTATCATCACCATTCTGAATATTACCGCTGGAAGCATCATATCCTATTCCTGTAACACTATAATTCCGTCCTGCAATCCATATATTACTCACAGTCATCTCATTTTTTGTAAGTGTACCAGTCTTATCGGTGCATATGACTTGGGTACATCCTAGAGTTTCAACAGAGGACAACCGTTTTATAAGTGCATTCCGCTTGGCCATCCGCTGAACCCCCATTGCCAACGATAAAGTGACAGTGGGGAGGAGCCCTTCAGGTATAAATGCAACAATCATTCCCATGGCAAAAATAAAACCTCTGTTAATATCTAAACCAACAACCATTGTGGCAATAATAAATAAAAATACCCCTATGCTCACAGCCATAATAGAAACAGTTCTTGTGAGCCGTCCCATTTCTTTTTGAAGCGGACTGGATTCTTCCTTTAGCATTTGTGTCAGCCCCGCAATTTTACCGAATTCTGTATCTGTTCCAATTGAAAAGATGATGGCTTTTCCAGATCCTTCTGCAACACTTGTTCCCGCAAAAACTAAATTTGACTGTTCTAACCGTGAAATATCATCGCGCAGCACTACATCCTTTACTTTATGAATCGAACGCGATTCACCAGTGAGCGTAGACTGGTTAATTCTAATGTCACTAGCTTCTACAAGACGAGCATCGGCAGAAATACGATCACCTTCTGAAAGCATCATAATGTCTCCAGGAACCAATTCTTCAGCTAATATTTTCTGTTCTTCGCCATTCCTCAATACCCTTGCATAATCAGGAATCAACTGACGTAAAGCTTCCGTTGCTTTTTCTGCTCTAAACTCCTGCCAAAAGCTGAACAAACCATTAATAACATTTACCATCCAGATTGCTATACCAAGTTCAGGCATTTTAGCTATAAAACTAGCAATACCTCCAACCCACAGCAATATAGCCATCAAATGCGTGAAATTAGCAAGAAACTTCCATATAAACGATTTCTTTTTCTTCTCAGGCAAAGTGTTTTTACCAAATTGCTTTATACGTGCTTCTGCTTCAGACTGAGTAAGTCCTTTAGTATCTGTGACTAAGGCTTTATACACTTCTGAAACAGTCAGCTTCTGTATATTGTTTTTTACATCGGATTTGATTGTCTGCTCTTCTAAATGATCCATAATTTTATTCACCCCCCAATCATAGTATAAAAATATATACCCTTTTATTTCTAATGATTTTTATCTATATTTAAAGCTTTAATTCAGTTTAATTATAAATCAAATTTCTATATAAAGTAAATAAATTGTTAATGATTTATTTAACTCTTTACACCACCAGTTTACCTCTCCCGGTTCGAATATATTTATTGTGGAATAATCTGATGGTGATGCCACAATGAGTATACCTGCTCAAACCACCCTATATAAAATTATTGTTATGTGCTAAAAATAAATCTTTATTTTAATATTTTACTTTTCAAAAATATAAGCCTCCCAAATAAGGGAGGCGTAGAATTCTATAATTATTATTTTTGTATATATTTTATTTTTTCTTATATAGCTCACTTCCTCTTTTTCAATTTTTCTTCTGCTTTTTTTATATTCTCAATAACCCTAAATTTAACTATCTTACTTATTAATTCATAAGGCAGTGATTTTTTTATAGGAAATTGTACTGTTCCCTTTGATGTTTTATATTCCGATAGTTCATGTTTAAATGCATCAACTCCACTAGAAGTTGGATAAAATCCTATATGATTTTTATAGGCAGCAAAATATACTAGATTCCCATGCAGCACAAAAGCAGGCATTTGATAACTTATCTTTTCCTCTGCGTCCGGGGCGGCTTCTTTTATAACTTTTCTTAACCTTTTAAGTATCTCCTGAACCTCAGGAGGAAAATTTGAAATATATTCATCAATTGACTTATATGTAATTTTATTTCCTTCCATAATCTTTCCTTTCACTTCCATTATTATCACCCCCTTCTTTCTTATTTAGTTTTTACCTATGACATTATTATAGCTTATATATATTGATTAAATCCATATCAAAAATACATATATGCCTGCTCCTCTATTCTTCTATTGCCAAGTCAAATAATTTTAATAAGGTTTATTATTACAGAAAACACCATGAATATATTATAATTGTAAAAATTACAATAATCCATACCAAAATACCAACAAGATTTAGTATAAAAGCTTATAAATATTTTTAAAATTGGCATTTCAAAGAATTAATATTTTATTACAACTTATGAAATTTTGTATAATAACTAGTTTAATGTTATAATTGTATATTGTTATTAAGTAATAACTAAATAAAAAATGTAAAGTGAGAATTAGAAAATGAGAAATGAAAAATTAGAAAAAGCAATAGTTAAAATGAGTAATGATATTGCTGCTATTAATATTGCTAAGAAGTACTTATCAAATATAGAAGAAATAAATGAGGTACGAGATACTTTAAATAACAAAAAACAATTATTATCCAATGAACTATATACTGAAGATCATAAAAGTTATTCAGAATGTCGTGAAGTTATAGAAGAGTTGTTAGATAAAGAACTTGAAAAAGAAGAACAAGTAAAATTGCTTGAAACTATAAAAGAAATATTTGGAAGACAAGCGCCAAATGTTAGCAAAAAAAGTAACGGTCTTAATGCATGGTTAAAAGAACTTAACATTCAATATAGTTGGATTAATGACGAAGAAACTGATTGGGATAAATTAATTATAACTGGATTCGCATTATATAAACAAGACTAAAGTAAAACAAAGTGGGACTGAACTTAGATTGTATAAACACAATCTAAGTTCAGTCCCATTTTCATGTAATTTACTTTTGGTGAGATGAACACGTACGTCTTCGACATACGCCCCTCAAGATAGCGTTATGCTATGTTGTTTCCAAGCCGATCACCTATAAATTTTAAGCTTTACAATTTTTTTCTAAACTTTTGTCTTATAATATCATTGCTAACTCCATATATCAGATTCTTTACTTTTAGAACGATTAATTCTTGAAAAATCTACCCTTGAGAAAACTAATGTTGCAAGCAGTAAAAATATGATTCCGAAAATTATTACAATCACCATACTGATAAAGGGAGTAATTACAAAATTCCCAATTTTAAAAGCGAGCTGTTCCGCTATCAACTGATCGGTTGTTAAAGACGTCTTTTCCAGTATAATGGTTCTAAAAAATGCTGTTGTATATGTCATTGGATTGAGATAAGCAAAATATTGCAATATTTTTGGCAACAACGAAAGGGGGATATATGCACCGCAAAGAAAAGTCAACGGCATTGTAATAGCCGTTATGACAATTTGAAACGTCTGGGAATTTTTTACCAGTGCAGCCAAAAATAGCCCCAAGCCAGAAAACACAAGCCCAACGGCGGCCATTACACCAATTACCACAAATGGTGTAATCAAAAATGTAAATTTAAGACCTATAAAATAGCCAATAAATAAAATTATAATACCTTGTAATGTTGCTATTGTTGCTGCAGACAAAAGTTGACCGGCAGCAATCTGAATTCGTTTAACAGGGCTTACCAACACTTCCTTCATAAAACCCGAAACAATATCTTCAATTGTACTAGTAGCAATAGTAATAGCGGTTTGAAATACGGTTGTTATAACAATACCAGCAAGCATATAATTTACTGGATTGGAAATATTATCGTTTTTAAATATTGCACTGAATACATATAAAAAGAAAAACGGCATGATAATCGTGAAAACAAGCTGAACACGATTCCGTGCAAAAATTTTAAGATTTCTAAACCATAAAGCTGCTATAACTTGCATAATTTCTCACTCCCTCATATCTTTTCCTGTAATTTCTAGGAATACATCGTTCAATGTACCTTTTTTAATTTCCAAATCTTTAATCATCGGTTTCTGGGCGCTCAATATTTCCATCAATTCCGGTAAACTTCGAACCTCAATAGAATAATAATCATCTTTTTTCTTGTAGATAAATTCTTCCCTATTAAGCAGTGACTCCAACCCTTGCTCATCACCAGTTGTAATATATGCCTTATCTTTTGTGTACTGCTTCTTTAAATGATATGGCGTGTCTATTGCAACAATTTTACCGGCATCCATAATGGCAACTTTGCTGCAAATCTCAGCCTCATCCATATAATGGGTTGTTAAAAAAATGGTAATATTTTTTTCTTTTTGCAACTTCACAATATAATTCCAGATATGTGCCCTTGTTTGAGGATCAAGTCCTGTGGTTGGTTCATCCAAAAACAATACTTTAGGATAATGCAAAAGCGATCTGGCTATTTCCACACGTCGTTTCATACCTCCAGACAAGCTGCTCACCATTGCTTTTTTCCAATCCTGTAAATCCACTATATCCAAAACAAAGTTAATACGTTCCAAAATTTCACTTTTAGGGATTCCATAAAAATAACAATGCATATTTAGATTTTCAAAGACGGTCATTTTATTATCCAGTGTTGATTCTTGAAAAACAACTCCAATAACACTTCTAACGGCATCCCTGTCATGGGAAACGTCTTTTCCATCAATTAACAGAGTTCCCCCAGTCTTGTCGAATATAGTACATAGGGTATTGATGGTAGTGCTTTTACCCGCTCCATTTGGACCTAAAAAAGCAAAAATGCTTCCCTCCTCCACCTCAAATGAAACATTGTCCACTGCTGTAAAATTACCATATTTCTTTACAAAATTTCGAACTTCAATTATATTCTTCACTCTATCACTCCTATCAACTGTTTTTAGCATTCATGATAATACAAAACAACAAAAACTCTTTAAAAATCAAGGAATCATAAACATCATTAAATAAAATAAATAATGCATATTCAAATTTTACCATGTAAAATATAAAAAAGTCAATTACCTATGTGTAATTGACTTTTTTCGCAAAAATCCTTTATTTAAGATTGATATCTTTCTTTGTTATATCTACTTTGCTCAATTTTTCCGTTACAACTGCTGCACTTAATCTTGTTATATTTATATTACTGATATATCTGCTTTTCTTTTTTCATCTTGCAAATTTTCTTTAGATATGAAATTATCATAGGTAAAAACATAATTGCTATCTTTTTTAGTTTTGCATATTGCAAAATACTGCTTGACTATGGAAAAAATTACACCTCCGAGGTGCTAGAGACATGTTGAGCTAAAAAATCATCTCTCCTGCTTTATAGCCATCAGGCAATTCTTCTTCACTTAAAAATTTAAAATTTTCATCACGCAGTATTGGTAAAAATACTTCGTATGGTATCCTGGAAAACTCACAGGCATAATCACTGGCTCCAAACCACTTACCCTCTTTGCTACTCAAATTCAAATCTCTGGCAAATTTTGTATGGTTTGAGCAATCATGAACTGCTAAATCCCAGTTTTCTTCATCGGCTATCTTCATGAATTTCAGAGTTAATTCCCTACTCCAAATCGGAGATATATAGCCATGTCTGGAAATATACATATTTTCCTCATAATAATTATCTATGTTATTCTCATTTAAATGTAATTCTGCACAATTGATAAAATCAAGTTTTGTCTCCAAGATTGATTGCTTTTTCTTAAAAAACACTTCGAAAAACTCAGGAGTCATTGGAGTTTCAATACCTACATTTTTAATATATTTTTTCGCTATTCCAATATTTTCAATAACTTTGTCTGAACAATTAGAGGCACCCAGGTTGAAACGTATCTCGTCAAGACCGGCTTCACCTAATGCTTTTAATGTCTCTTCTGTAGCTAAAGTACCATTTGTGTATAAATGTTGATAAATTTGAGCATCACTAAATTTCTTTATAATGGAATAGTATTTTTCAATTTCCATGAATGGCTCTAAATAAACATAGGAAATGCCAGTAGGCTTCTGTTGTATGGAAAGAAGTAAATCAATATCTTTCTCATAAAATTTTGTGTCTCCGATCTCCCACATACCTTCACCAATTGGAGGAATACTATCTAACTCCCCATAATTATAGCAGAACTTGCACTCTACGTTACATTTGTTTGTTTTCCTAATTGCACTCAACCCAGTTCCCATCAGACAAGAACGACATCCCTTAGCAAATTTGCTTTCATTTCCAACAAAAAAAGTTCTATTCTCCAAAGTTTTCAAACCTCTAATTTCCGACATTAACTTATCATTTCTATTATCGATTGCTGCCTCAATTTGTGCAAAGGTAGCGTAAATGATTTCTTGTTGTTTTGTCATAATTTCCTCATCTTCTGGCAATATTGAGAAAAATTCAAACCATATCAACGCATCTTTTTTTGAAATTTTCATAATGTATCCTCCTCTAATTAATCCTATTTAAGACTCAATTCAAATCTTCTTGCTATGCTTTTTCACATATTCTTCTTCAAAAGACCATACGCACTCTACATGCCTTGTGTAGGAAAATAACATAAAGATTTAGAATATCGTTAAGTATTGTTTCCTTACCATAACTCTTTTTTCTGATTCAGAATGTGCCTCTAAAGCTTCGAATAATATCCATTTTTCAGAATACATTTTTCTTACTTCTTCCCATTTCATTCAGAACACTCCCCTCAAGCAAACTTTCTCATTATTGTCTACAGTATATCATATATTAATTAGTTTTCTTATATATTTTACAACAAAAAACTACCCATTCTACTGAGTAGTCCTAATTCTTTTTGGTGCGAAAGACGGGACTTGAACCCGTACACCCGATGGATACTACCCCCTCAAAGTAGCCTGTCTGCCAATTCCAGCACTCTCGCATATATTTAATTTTATTGAGAATATTTTTCTTTACTTACAAGCTAACATAACACCAACCTACCATACTTGTCTGTCAACTACAAACAACTACGCTATAAATTATATTATATGTACTTAGTTTAGTCAACAGTTTTTTATTTTTACATATTTTGTAAAATGAACTTTACTCGTAGTTGAAGTGTATTGTAAATATTCTTGAGTGAATTTAGGAAATATTGCTTTGACAAATTTAAAAATCGTTAAGTGACTTTTACTGTTTGAGTGAAACGAGTTTAAACAATCAACCATACTAGTTTAAAACCAAGGTTCACCAGCATAATATATGAATTTATGACATCTTTGAGCGAATGTGTAAAAATCTTATCTTCACGGCTTTGAAGTCCGTTAAGTTATTTTTCTTACTTATAAAAGATTTAAAATGAACTTTACTCGTAGTTGCAGTGTATTGTAGATATTCTTGAGTGAATTTAGGAAATATTGCTTTGACGAATTTAAAAACCGTTAAGTGACTTTTACTGTTTGAGTGAAACGAGTTTAAAAGTCATAGGTTTTTAAAATAAGTCAATGCTAGATTTCCTTTATGAAACGAAGAATTATCGTAAATACACTTCAACTACCAATCTTTAAAGTTCACTTTAAACCTACTTACTATACAGCCATCTGTAAATATTGTAACTTACTCTTATCTTCTTAACATACTTGTCCGTCTCTTTAAAAGGTATATAATGAAGATTTTTCCCATCCTTAGAATGTTCTGTATCATTTAACCAGGACTTAACGTTTCCCCGTCCACCATTATAGGCGGCAGACACCAAGTCCCAATTGTTAAATTCTTTTCTAAGGTTGTCTAAATACCAACAGCCCATTCTTATATTGTACTCAGGATCATAGAGCTTATCATTGCTAAAATCCTTTAGTCCCATTTTTCCAGCAGCCCACTCACCAGTTTCTGGAGTTATCTGCATTATTCCATAGGCATCTCTATTTGACTTTGCCCTTGGATTATAATTACTTTCTGTTTTAGCAATAGCAGCCACGTAATAAGGACTTAAATTATATTTAGCTGAATATTCATATATGTACTTAGAATATTTTATAGGATAATAATGTCTCCCTATAGTCTTTACATTTAATACCGCTGCAACAATTATAACTATTACCAAGAAAGTAAATATTAAGCTTTTAAACCGCATTTTTACCTCCTATAATATATCTAGTGACGTTAATAATTTCTCAACCTGCTTTTCAGTGTATTCCACGTTGATACTTGTATCTATTACAATGTCCACATACTTTTTCTTTTCCTCTAAAGGCATTTGAGCCCTTATTCTATTCATTACCTGATCTCGGCTCATTTTATCTCTGTCCATGACTCTTTTGATTTGAGTGTCTTTGTCAACCCAAACTAAAACATTCAAATCCATGTCATCATTTATGCCAGTTTCAATTAAAATTGGAGCATCCAGAATACATATGCTTTCCTTTAAATCCTCATAAAGTTTAATATGCTTAAATATATCCTTCTTTATATAAGGCATTATAATTTCTTCCAGCCTTTTTCTCTTGATTTCCGATGTAAACACGTAATCCCCTAATTTTCTTCTTAAGAGCCTTCCATATTCATCAAAAAACTCACTGCCAAATTCATTTTTTATTTCCTCTAACAGTTCAGGATACAGATTTAAGACCTCTCTTGAAATGACATCTGCATCTATAACTGGAATAGATCTTTCTTTAAACATTCTAGACACTGTACTCTTACCAGTTCCAATTCCTCCAGTAAGTCCTACCTTTAACATAACCCCATCATCCTCAATTTTTATTTAGCCTCATACCATGTTTTTCCTATATTAATATCTACTTCTAATGGAACCTTTAATACTATGGCGTTTTCCATTTCGTTTTTCACTAGTTCTTTTACCTGATCTAGCTCATCCTTATATACATTTAGAATCAGTTCATCGTGTACCTGTAATATAATTGTACTCTTTAAATTTTCTTCTCTAAGTTTTTCATATACTTTTACCATTGCTAGCTTTATTATATCAGCTGCACTTCCCTGTATAGGAGTATTCATTGCAAGCCTCTTACCAAAGGAAGCCACCATTTTATTTCTTGCATTTATTTCAGGAATGTATCTTCTTCTATTTAATATAGTAGTAACATATTTATCTTCCTTTGCCTTAACGACAATGTCTTCAAGATATTTTTTTACATTAGGATATCTTTCAAAATAAGTGTCTATATATTCCTTAGCTTTGCTCTTTGTTATCTTTAGATCCTGTGCAAGACTAAAATCTCCTATACCATATACTATACCAAAATTAACTGCCTTTGCATTACTTCTCATAAGAGGTGTCACTTCTTCAATTGGTACATTAAATACTTCTGAAGCAGTTTTAGTATGTATATCACTATGATGCTTAAAGGCATTTATTAGATTTTCATCATCTGCAATGTGAGCTAAAACTCTTAATTCTATCTGTGAATAATCTCCTGATAAAATAACGGATTCATCATCATCTGCTACAAATACCTTCCTTATTTCTCTTCCCATTTCATGTTTTATAGGTATATTCTGAAGATTAGGCTCTGTACTTGAAAGCCTTCCTGTAGTTGTAACTGTTTGGTTAAAACTAGAATGTATTTTATCATCCACATCTATAACGTTTTTAAGTCCTTCTACATAGGTTGAATAAAGCTTTGTCAGTTGCCTAAAATAAGTTATTTTATCTATAATAGGATGTTTATCCCTTAATTTTTCTAACACCTCTGCATTAGTGGAATATCCTGTTTTTGTCTTCTTTATTACAGGTAAATCAAGTTTTTCAAACAGTATTTTTCCAAGTTGTTTTGGAGAACTTATATTAAACTCTTCCCCGGAAATACCATAGATTTCATCTTGAGTTTGCTGTATTTTTTCACTGAATTGTTCTCCCAATTCCGTAAGTTTCACTTTATCAATTTTAAAGCCTCTTTTTTCCATAGCAGAAAGTACTTCTATTAACGGTTCTTCCACAGTATAAAATAATTCTTCCATATTTAAAGATTTAATCTTTTCACTTAGATTCTTATAAATTTCTTTTAGGCATTGTACTTCTTTTACCTTGATGAGTTCATCTTCATCACTTATATCTATATTCAAAATATCCCCTATTAATCCCTTTAAGTCATATTCACTTTTAGAAGGATCAATAAGATAAGCGGCTATTTTAGTGTCAAAAATTAACCCCTTTAGTGAGATACCCAATTTGCCGAGTATGGTATAAGGTATTTTAGCACTATGAATTATCTTTTCTATATTCTTATCTTCAAGAACTGTTTTTAGAATCTTTATTGTCTCTTCTGAGTTTTCTATGAAAACCTTATTGTAGTCAATTACATAATTCTTGTCTTTCAAATTCAAATATATTTTTCTTATATCACTTTTTGAATACACATTTTCATTCTCGTTTTCAAATAGAATATGCATAGTATCTTTTATTGAACTAGCAAGCTTTTGTAAATCCTCTAAGGTATCTACAATTGTATACTCTACATCTATGCTAGCCTTTATATCTTCTTCTGCCATGGGCAGCTTACTAATAAGACTTTTGAATTCAAGTTTTTGGAACGTATCTCTTACAGCTTTTACATCAAAACTTTCCTTTGACTTTATAGCTTCCAGGTCTATTTCAATGGGAACATCAGTTATTATCGTAGCTAACTTTTTACTGAATACCGCTTGTTCTCTATACTCAATAAGATTTTCTTTCATCTTTTTTCCACTTAAATTCTCTATGTTCATTAAAACATTCTCAACACTTCCATATTCCTTAATGAGTTTAAGTGCAGTTTTCTCTCCAATACCAGGCACACCAGGAATGTTATCTGAACTGTCACCCATAAGTCCCTTAACATCTATAAACTGTTTAGGAGTTACTCCATAGTCTGATAGCATTCTATCCTTATCATAAATTTCTTTTTCCGTCATACCTTTTTTATTGATAACTATTTTTATATTATCATCTGCAAGTTGAAGGGCATCTTTATCTCCTGTAATTATATATACTTCTATACCTTTATCCCTAGAAAAATAGGCCAAGGTTCCTATTAAGTCATCCGCTTCAAAACCTTCTATTTCAAATATATTTATAGCAAGTTTTTCTAAAAGTTCTTTCACCACCGGGAATTGTTCTGCAAGCTCTGGTGGCATTTTCTTTCTTCCTGCTTTATAATCTTTATATTCTTTATGCCTGAAAGTAGGCGCCTTCTTATCAAAAGTTGTAACTATATAATCTGGCTTTAGTTCCTCTTTCATTTTAAACAGCATATTTATGAAACCATAAATCGCATTTGTATTTAAACCCTCTGAATTGTTAAGGGCAGGTATTGCGTAGAAAGCTCTATTCATAAGACTATTGCCATCTAATATAAGCAATCTTTCCATTATCTAATCACTTCTCCAATCTAGGATTTCCTTTATCACATTACTATATATTATCATATTTATCCTTACATAACAAAACTATGAACAACTAATTAAATATAAATATATTCTATAAGTTTACATTATGTTGTTTTAAAAATTATAGATATTCACTATAATATTTATTATAGACCAAAATACAATAAATAAAAACTTAGAAATTGAGGTGTTCTACTTGATAAAAGATGACTACAGTGCAAAAATATCCCAAGAATTTCTTTCTCTAATAAAACAAATAAAAGATGCAAAGCATTTAAAATTGGAGAGTCTTAGCTTAATTGATACAGCTTTTAAAAGATTTCTTGGCTTTAGTTCCAGTTTTGTAAATTCCGTTTCTGAAAAGGATTTATTAAATCTTATGAAAAAAAACGATGAAATTCAAGGAATACAATGTGCCATTGGTGCAGCCCTTTTATTTGAAGAAGGTAATATTTTTTATGATGAAGAAAAATATAATGAAGCCTATTTTAGATATTCAAAAGCTTTTAATTTGATTTCAAATATATTTGTACTAAACTTAGACTGTGAACTAGAAGGTTACATAGAACTTTCAGAAGAAATTGCAGGGGCTGTTGAAAACTTTGAAACCACCTCAGAAGACCAAGAAAAGCTCTTCTATCTCTATAAATCAATAGGTATATATTCTAAAGCTGAGGATCATCTCTATGACCTTATGAATGATCCTTTAAAAAAAGAATTCGCTAAAAACAAACTTAAAGAATTTTATAATGAACTTCTCGAAAAAAAGGATGAGGACTTGATACAAGGTAATCTTCCAAGGCATGAAATTTTAGAATCACTTAAGGCATCTTCAAATAAATAACTAGTCAGTATACTAGTCTATTTTGACTTACTATTTATTTTCATATGCCTAATGCTTAAGTAACTATTTGAATGGGGATGAGAATTTATGTTTACATTAAGCTACGAATTTAAAAATAACATACCTGTTTTCCACTGCAATATTTGCGGACATTGTAATAATTTTATAGAATCAACTTCTCATATAAATGTTAATAGAGGCTGCTGCTGGTATTTTCCAAAATATACTCTTATGGACATTAAAAATATAATAAATGTAGGTAAGATAGATTTTATCTATTCACTTTTAAAAAATACTAAAGCAGCAATTTCCCAATATTTTATTCAAGTACATGGTTTTTATGATAAAAATAAATACAATACTTATAATGAAAATAATTTACCTATTTCAAATTTTGACTCCAAATTATTCTTTAAATCTTGCCCTTTCATAGGTGAAAGTGGATGTACTATTAATTTTCAATTGAGACCGCATCCTTGTAATCTATATCTTTGCAGAGAAGTTATAAAAGAATCTGGTGATCTTTATAAGAATTACTCTCTAGAGAGAAAAGACTATTATTCTTACTGCAATTATTTTAATGAAAGCTTAAAGTATGATCTAATAGATAACAATACTGACTTGTTACAGGATGCTTCAAAGTCTTTAAATATTATTGAAAAAGCTGATGTACCCACCTATGATCCAATGGAGCTTAATAAAATATGAAAATCATGTGAATTATCTATGGCCGTTTCACTATTATCTCCAGCTAAAGGGGAAGCAAACAAATACACTTTGTATTTGTTTGCTTCCCCTTTAGCTGGATACAGTATTATAAACTCCTGGTCATCAGATAAAATACTTTATATTTAAATTCACAGTTTTCCAAGTGTATACCCCATAAAGTAACCTATTATTCCTATAGCAAGAGAAATAAATATATAGAATATTGCATTTAGTCTTTTGTTGTTTTGAAAAAGAGAAAATCCTTCATACATAAAGGTAGAGAAGGTTGTATATGCTCCTAAAAATCCATCGCCTAAAAGGTCATATATGTACTTATTTGGATTCATTGCAGTAAGAATCCCTAAGAGAAAGGCCCCTGTTATATTTATTATAAAAGTTCCTAATGGAAATTTAATTGTTGATTTTTTAGTTACAAATTTTCCAAGTTTAAATCTTGATATACTGCCTAATATTCCCCCTATACCCACTAATATATATTCCATGTTCACACTCCCCTAATTTATATTAATCTTCAATTCATAAAATCATTAATACTACCTATATCTATTTATGGAAAATTTTATAAATGGATATAAGATATCATAACTTACAAAAGTTTTTACTTAGTCTAGATTAGCATCATTTCTTTTCCTAGCTACCATTTTTGATATTGTAATGGCTATAAATATTGCTATACTACTAAACAATATCGACATAAGAATATATGTAAATGCGGAATAATAGTTTCCATTTAATATTAGATTAACTTCTTCCCTGCACAGCGATGAAAATGTAGTATAGGTACCTAATAGACCTGTTGTAAGCCCTAACTTAACTTCTTCCCTAACTTTATATACCTCCAAAGTTAAAGTAAGTATAAGTGCTAAAAAAAAGCTTCCTGTTACATTAATAATCAATGTATTTATAGGTATTTGTCCAGTATAATCTTTAATTTTTATGTTCTTTATGGTAAATCTCAGTATAGCTCCAAGAAACCCAAAAGAACCAACATATACGTACTTTTTCATTTTGTAACCCCCTATTCTAATCGCAAAAAAGACCCCCACAGATAAAAACCTGTAGGAGTCATCAGCATTTCAGCATTTAATGGCGAACTCCATCACCTATTAGTTATATTATAACATATTTTTTATAGTATTGAAAAGCCATCTTATTATTACTATCTACTTCCAATGTTATATTCCTTTTTCCTTCTGCTATAAGTTTATGAATAATTAAATTTAATACTTATTTTCCATATAAAAAGCTATGTATTAATTCCTATAAGCTTTTTACATAATAGTTACATATCTTAGCACAAGCCAGTAATGACAAAAGCTTCCCACTAGTACAAAAATATGGAATATCTCATGAGAACCAAAATATCTATTTTTCATTTTTGGAAGCTGAAAGCCATATATAAGCCCACCTACAGTATAGGAAATACCGCCTAAAACAAGCCACATTATGGCACTAGTAGTAAATACCCTTGCTAGTGGGAAAATTGCTACTATTACAAGCCATCCCATGAATATATAAAAGAAGGTGGAAAGCCATCTTGGTGCAGTAAACCAAAAATTCTTTACTATAATACCAAATATAGCTAATGCCCAAATTACAGCTAATATAGTAAATCCTATTCTTCCTCTTAATGCAATTAAACAAATAGGTGTATAACTACCTGCAATTAAAACATATATCATAGAATGATCAATTCTTCTAAGTACTTTGATTACTTTCTTTGAGGCAGAAGTCAAATGATATACGGTACTTGCACTATAAAGTAATATTAAACTTACTCCAAAAACCACAAAAGCACTTATATGCCATAAGTTATTTAATCTTAAAGCATAATCAACTAAAACAATAAGACCAACTATAGAAATAGCAACTCCAAATAGATGTGTTAATCCACTAACAGGTTCCCTAAACTTTCTAAACATAAAACCCACTCCTTTATACTCATATATTTACCATCTAGTTTTTAATACTATGTATTATTATATCATTATTGTAATAATAATATACATATATTACAACCCTCTATATAATATAATATTGTCAATTTTATGAGCTTTAAATCCTATTATCTTCATAAAGCTAAGTTTTTTATTGTTTTTCAAATTTATTCTATAAATATTATTTAGTATATTCAATATTCTTAAAGTATTTCTAAAATTTAAAGTTTATTTACCTAAATTTTAACCTGACTAACTTGGTGTAAATCTCCCACGCACT
>NZ_BAEV01000064.1 GCF_000246895.1 Clostridium arbusti SL206
GAATTAAGAACTTGCTTCAATTAGCATCTTTTCTTTTATCTACAAATTAAACTCTATTATTCCATATGAACATATAAATACAAAATAAATTATATTTACTAAGCCGCCCCAGTAAGGCTCATATAAATTAATACCGCATTTAGTATCACTACCATGCTTACTATCACAGCGCCTACAATTTTAGTTGATTTTTTATTTACTAAAGTCCCCATTAAATCCTTACTATTTGCAATATATATCATCTGAATCATTGGAAATGGAAGTATAAAACTCAAAGCCACCTGACTGAGAACAAGTGCTCTCATAGGATTTATTCCTAGAGCTATTATAATAAGAGCGGGAGCCATAGTTATAAGTCTTCTTACATTTATAGGTATACTGATATTGACAAAGCCCTTCATAATTGTCTGCCCAGCCATAGTTCCCACTGCTGAAGAAGATAGGCCTGCTGCAAGTAATGCTATACCAAAAGCTCCACTGGATAAGTATCCTGCTATAGGCTGCATGGACTGATGTGCTTGTTCTATGGTATCAACTCTTACCCCATTTTTAAAGAACACAGTTGCAGATACTATTACCATGGCTGCATTTATAATAAAGGCGATATTCATAGCTATGTTTAAATCAATCTTTTCCATCTTAAAATGTTTTAATTTTTCTGCATCAGATGTACCTTTTCTTCTCTCTAAAACCAAATGAGAATGTAAGTATATTACATGGGGCATTACAGTGGCTCCAAGCATACCAACAGCTATTAGCAATGCATCTCCATTAGGTAACATTGGTACAATAGCATGTATTCCCACTTGAGTCCAATCCGGTCTTACAATAACTAATTCTAAAATGTATGCGGCAGATATTATTCCTACTAAAACCGATATTATAATCTCAATTACCTTTTGACCATATTTCTCCATGTAACAAATAAGATATGTTATTACTCCTGTGAGAAGTCCTGCATAAATCATAGGTATTCTAAAAAGCAAGTAAAGTCCTAAAGTAGCACCAAGAAACTCCGCTAAGTCTGTAGCCATAGCACCTAATTCTGAAATAATCCAGAAACACCAATTCAGCTTTCTAGGAAAAACTTTTGCGCACATCTCTGGAAGATTACAACCCGTAGCGATTCCAAGTTTCGCAGACATTGTCTGAAGAAAAATTGCAATAATATTACTCCATAATATTACCCATATGAGGGCATAGCCAAAATAGGAACCACCACTTATATTTGTAGCAAAATTCCCAGGATCCACATAAGCCACACTTACCACAAATGCTGGCCCAAGAAATTTCATTAATTCTTTTAATTTACCAGGCTTTTTAG
This sequence comes from Clostridium arbusti SL206, assembly GCF_000246895.1. GTDB lineage: Bacteria > Bacillota > Clostridia > Clostridiales > Clostridiaceae > Clostridium_I > Clostridium_I arbusti. The sequence continues at coordinate 1,325 of NZ_BAEV01000064.1, forward strand.
TTTTTTCTTTCTTGTCTGTTTTAAAAAGTCCCAGTTCATTTATTTCTAAAGCCTCCCCTTGAAAATCTTCTCTCTTATCCATTTTAAGCACCATTCCTTTATATATATTAAAATTTAGTCTATGCTAATTTTTTTAGCCTTAACTAATTTACTATCTTATATAAAATATGAACTCTCACTTCTAAGTGTTACACACAGATAAAATTTTCAAATGTTATTTTTACATTAGGTATTGTGAAGAAATAACTAGTCAGTATACTAACCTATTTGGTATCATACTACAATCAATATAATTATCATCAGAGTCTATTTTCTTGTATTATTCAAGGTATACTTCGCATATTTAATAAGCAAGATTAGTTGATATATTATCTCAGATAATAAGAGGTTACCCCCTAATAAAATATATTAGGGAGTAACCTCTTATTCTGTAGTTATATTTAAAATAAAATGATGTTATTTACATATACAAACTATTCTCAGTGCAAATAAATCACATTTTAAGCAAATTAATTTCTTATAGCCTTTACACCTTTTTCTGTTATTGTCCAAAGCCCTATTTCTACATTACTAGAGCAACAGCTGGACTTTTTAGTAGTTTCACATTTAGAGCAAGTGCAAGTTGACGAAGTATCCATTTTATCCTTCTCTATAAAACCAAGTTGCTGAAGTTGCATTAACATTTGTTCTACCATTCCTTGATCCATACCAAGATCTCCTGCAATAGCTCTACTTGACGAAAATCTTCCACCTTCAGATAGCTTTTTTAAAACTTTCATTAACATTACACAACACTCCTTCTATAAGGCATCTTCAAATAAATAACTAGTCAGTATACTAGTCTATTTTAAATCATACTACGTTAACAGAATCCTTTGATAGCACCACTATCATCGGAACCTGTTTCCTTGTAAGATTCAAAATATACGTCGTATCTTTGACTTGTTATTTATTTTCATATGCCTAATCTTTAATTTTCTTCTTATACTAACTCCTATATTTCTTTAAGTCATACGATTGAGTCTCTTGTATATTTAAATTATCATTTTAAGCTCACTTAATTAATCCAGTCTTGCTCAGACTTTAAATTACTTTATCAGAATTTTTTTCTATATTGCATTTACTGCATACACTGGATAACATAATACTTACACTATCCACTGTTATGCTGTAATTTTTCTCTGTATTATTTACAACTGATTCCCAATCTACTATCATTTTGCCTTCGTCTATATCAATTAATTTATTACATTTTATACATTGAGCATGCACATGTACTTTATGCTTGGCAGTACTCTCTATTTCGTAATAGTTAATACTACACATATTTATACTTTTCAATATCCCTACTTTTTCAAGAATAATCACATTTCTATAAACAGTACTGAGCCCTATATTTCTACGCTTTACCTTACTGTATATTTCATCAATACTCATATGCTTTCTGTTTTTATTAATAGCATCTATAATTTGAAACCTCTGCTTTGTAAGCTTATACCCACCATTTCTTAATCTTATTCTAATATAATCAACATCCTCTATGGTATGCATAATTATCAACACCCTTTTTATCATAACTAGTTCACTGTAATATCAAGTGTAGAAGCTAGACATAACACTGACATATTTAACAAATTCTAAGTTTCAGTGAGATTAACTACTATTCATCCATCCCACTGAATCTAAGAATTATGTTTACATTCATTTAATCATTAATACATATCAATTAATAAAAGTATTCATTCTCAATAATAAACTATAATCATTCTCAATGTAAACATAAAACTAAAATCTATTTTCTGTGAAAAACCTATTCTATCTAAATCCTAGAAGATATCCTACTTGATAGAATACAGTGGCAAATACCCAACCAATTATACAAGTATATATTACTACTGCAACAGCCCATTTAGTTGAATTTGTTTCTTTCTTTACTGCTCCTATAGTAGCAACACAAGGTACATATAGAAGAGTCATTATCATGAAGGACAATGCTGAAAGAGGTGTAAAAGTATTGTGTATTGCATTTATAAGATGGACACCTTCACCTCCAACTCCGTAAACTGTTCCCAAAGTACCTACAACCGCTTCTTTAGCTGCAAAACCTGTTATAAGTGCTACACCTGACTGCCAATCACCAAAACCTGCTGGTTTAAATATTGGTGCAATAACACTTCCTATCATTCCAAGTACACTATCTTTAGTTCCTGGTTCTACACCTGCTGGTAGATTAGAAAGTATCCAAACAATAATTACTACTCCTAAAATAACAGTACCCATTTTTTTAAGGAATACAGATGATTTTTCCCACATGTGGATTAAGACACCTTTAGGTGTAGGTATACGATAAGGTGGTAACTCCATTACAAAATATGAATTTTCACCCTTAAACACTTTATCACTGAAAAATTTACCTGCTAACACTGCTACTACAATTCCTAAAACATAAAGTAAAAATATTATAAATCCGCCAGCATTGATAATTCCTAATTTTGTATTGGCAAAGAAAGCAGCAACAAATACGCCATAAACAGTTAGTCTTGCTGGACATGAAACAAATGGATTAATTAAGATAGCTATCATTCTATCTTTTCTGCTCTCTAAGGTTCTTGTAGACATGATTCCTGCAACATTACATCCACTTCCTATTACAAGAGATACTGCAGTTTTACCATGAAGACCTAGACTACTCATAAGTTTATCCATTACATATGCAGCCCTTGCCATGTACCCACTATCTTCAAGAATAGCTATAAGGAAATACATTGTAAATATTAAGGGTAAGAATACTAGTACTGAACCTATTCCACCTATCAGACCATCTACTATAAATGAATTTAATAAATCTGGTGCACCTATGTTAGTTAATCCATCTCCTACTAAAGTACCTAAAGCACCAAAGCCTTCATCTACGAAACCACCTAAGAAACCATTACCAAAAGTTATTGAAATTTGATACATAAGAAACATTATTATTGCGAATATTGGAATTCCAAGCCATCTATTAGTAATTACTTTATCTATTTTATCAGAAGCAGTTTCTATATTTTGAATTTGTGCTTTTTGTATACTTTGTTTTACTATTTTATCTATATTCTCATATCTTTTATCTATTATGTAAGCGTCCACATCATAACCTACTGAAGCTGTTATCTCTTCTACACTCTTTTGTATTTCAGCATCTATCTTTTTGCCATTTTCTTTAGCTTCTATATAGTTTTTAATATATTCATCATTTTCTAGGAGTTTTATTGCAGTCCAATCTGAAGGATATTCTAAAGTTACACCGCATTCCTCCATAGCCTTTTCTATTTGCTTTATGCCTCCTTCCACTTCTGAACCATAATCAATTTTATACTCTTTTTTATTAGTTGAGTCTCCTACCTTTACAGCTTCAGCTATTAACTCTTTTATACCCTTACCCTTTGTGGCTACTGTAGGAATAGCAGATATTCCAATTACGGTTTCTAATTTAGGTATATTTATCTTTATACCCTTACTTTCTGTTGCATCCATCATGTTAAGTGCTAAAACAACCTTGGCGCCAGTCTCTAAAAGCTGCATAGTTAGATATAAGTTTCTGTCTATATTAGTGGCATCTACTACATTTATTACTACATCAGGATTTTCTTTTAAAATAAAGTCACGTGCTACTACTTCGTCTTCCGAATAAGCGCCTAAACTGTAAGTACCGGGAAGATCTACTACCTTTATAGTTCTTCCTTGAAATTTAAGCTTTCCTTCCTTTTTCTCAACTGTAACTCCAGCCCAGTTACCTACATGCTGCTTTGACCCTGTTAACTCATTGAATAAACTAGTCTTACCACAGTTAGGATTACCTGCTAAAGCTATTACCAACTCTTTGCTCATTTTCAGCCTCCATCACCTTTTATTTTATTGACTTTTATTGTTTCATTTACATTTCTCTCATCATAACTTTCTGTGCCATACCTCTTGCTACTACAAGCTTTGTGCCTCCAACTTTAACAATTAGAGCCCCTGAATCATTCTTTACTACTTGTATCACAGCACCTTTATTAAATCCCATTTCCATAAGTTTTTTACAAAGTATTTCTCCACCTACTATATTATCTACAGCTCCACTTTCGCCCATTCCAAGGGCATTTAAAGACATACTCAAAGCCATGATTGCTCACCCCCTAAAATATTATAGTACTTGATAAATTTTATGTTTATTCTTAAGGTATTTACACAACTTCTACTGTAATGTCCTTTGCTTCACTTTTTCTAAGGCTTAAATTATATCCTCTTACTAATAACTCTATAGGATCTCCCATAGGTGCTTTTCCTGATACCGTAATTTCTGTACCTCTAACAATACCCATGTCCATTATTCTTCTTCTTATTCTGCTTTGAGGATCTACTTGTATTACTTTAACTCTAGAATTAACTTCAACCTCATCTAACCCTACTTGTGCTGACATAAAATCACCCCTTAAATATATTTTTAATATTGATTATCATTATCAATGCATAGGCAAAAATATAGCTGAGATTATATAAAAAGAATTTTTAGATTTATAGATACTTCTTACTTCCTATAAATTTTAGAAATTCTTACCTATGGACATGCCACTGTTATATCCAGATTAAATAGACAATGGAAGCTGTGCTTTTAATATGGTCACTTACTCTTTTGGAACTCATTCCATATACAAAACATAATTTTCATTTCCTACTTTATCCAAAATACTGCATTTGCTAATCCTCAGATAAATCTCAGTCCTAATTGACACTGATTATCACTATTAATGTTAATTATATCCCCCTGATATCTATATGTCAATATAAATATTACAATATAACTATTTGTTTATTAAAATCTTAAAACTATTTATGATTTTACAAATCTTCATTATATATTTAAGGATAAAATTAAATTTATTGTTGAAACATAATTTAAAATCTATAGAATTAACAATTACATAAAGTTTCAATACTTATTATTTTATATTTATATACACGAAATTTTTAATAATATATGGAAATTTCTACTTTTATATATTATTACCTTTTAGATACTTAATATTAACAATATTTAGGTATAATTTACTTATATTATTATAGAGTTTTTTCATTGTTGAATCCTTGTGTATACTGTATAATAATGTACTGTAAGGGGGGAATATTATGAGGAAAAATAGACTAAGGAGACACAATAACAAGCCCAATAAATTTATTATGGCAGTTTGTATATTTGTGGTCTGTATATTATTTGTCGCAGTTGGAATTATATATACTCAAAAACCAAAGGCTGATTCAGAAGCTAATATTAAGCCTAAAATACACTCCGCTGCAATTACAACTGACGAAAATAAAAAACAACAAGCTAATAATTCAAAGATTCAAAATAAAAATAATGATCAAGCCACAAATAAAGCAGATAATACTGAAAGAACAAATGCTAACTCTACTGATGCCAAAAACACAAATGAAAGTAAGGAAAATGTAGCTGCAAAACCTTCTAAACAGTCTTCGCAGCCGCCATCAAACAATGGTGAAAATGATACACCTACACCTGCTGGAAATAAAGTTGCTTACTTAACTTTCGATGATGGTCCAAGCCCTACTGTTACCCCTCAAGTGTTGGATCTATTAAAAAGCCAAGGTGTGCAAGCTACTTTTTTTGTAATTGGAGCTTCTGCTGAAAAAAATCCTGATATATTAAGACGTGAAAAAGCAGAAGGACATTCTATAGGCAATCATACTTATTCTCATGATTATAATTATATATATTCGTCTACAAGTAATTTTATTAATGATTTAAAAAAGTCTGATAAAGTGATGACTTCTATAATTGGTGATTATGACAGAAGTCTCCTAAGATTTCCTGGCGGTTCTTTTAATAGAAGCTCTTTTAAACAAATAGCTATAAATGATGGTTATCGTTATTTTGATTGGAATTGTTTAACTGGAGATGCTGAGGTGTCCAAGGCTTCTGTAGATAGATTAATCCTAAGATTTAATCAGACCTTTCAAAATCAAGACAATCTTATAATATTAATGCATGATGCTCCTTATAAAACAACTACCCCACAGGCGTTGCCTCAAATTATACAAACACTAAAGTCCAAAGGCTACCAATTCAAAGGCCTTTAAATTGGTAGTTTTAAAATAAGTCTCAAAAGCAGGTATGTGATGTAAATTTAGGATATCCCTCATTTCATAAAGAAAAACTAACCTTGGCTTAATTTAAAGTTCTATGACTTTTAAACTCGCTATCGCTCAAACAGTAAAAGTCACTTAACGAACTTCAAAGTCGCCAAGGTAAGTTTTTCTAATTATTCATTAGAAGATATCGCAAGTCCACACCACATACCTATGAGACTTATTTTAAAACCTATGTATGTGAGAAAGCATTATTTTAAACCTTACAAAATCTTTTCAAGGAAAGCTTTTGTTCTAGCTTCCTTAGGGTTCTTAAATACTTGTTCTGGAGTTCCTTCCTCTAAGATCTTACCTCCATCCATAAATACAACTCTATCTGCAACTTCTCTGGCAAATCCCATTTCATGAGTTACTACAATCATAGTCATGCCTTCTTTTGCAAGATCCTTCATAACATTTAGGACTTCTCCTACAAGTTCAGGATCTAGTGCTGAAGTTGGTTCATCAAATAACATTATATCAGGCTGCATACAGAGTGCTCTGGCAATGGCAACTCTTTGCTTTTGACCACCAGAAAGCTTTGAAGGATAAACGGAAAGCTTATCGCTTAATCCAACTTTCTCAATAAGTTTTTTTGCTCTTTCCAGAACTACGGTTCTATTTTCTCCTTTAACTGTAATTGGAGCTTCTATAACGTTTTGCAGCACAGTCATATGTGGAAATAGATTAAAGCCTTGAAAAACCATACCCATTTTTTCAATTACTTTTCTCATTTTCTTTTTATCTTTTACATTTAAAGCTTCACCTTCTATAGAAACTGTACCATTTTCAGGTACTTCTAGATGGTTAAGACATCTTAAAAAAGTACTTTTTCCAGAACCAGAGGCACCTATTATTACAAGTACTTCTCCTTTTTTTATATTCATATCAAGGTTTTCAAATACCTTAAGCTTACCAAAACTCTTAGAAAGTCCTTTTATTTCAATCATATTCATAAATAACACCTCTTAGTATATAGATAGTTTCTTTTCAACAACTGAAAAGATTGAAGTAAATACAGTAGTCATTATAAGATATAGAACAGCTGCTACAAAATATGGTTCTACAGCATTACCTGAAGATGATACTAAAAGGCTTGCCTTTCTCATAAGTTCTTCCATAGCTATAACTGAAACCAAAGATGTATCTTTAATTAATGCTATAAACTCATTTCCTACAGGTGGAATAACTACTCTAAAAGCTTGAGGAAGTATAATTCTCTTCATTGTTTGAAAATAAGTGAATCCAAGAGCCTTTGAAGCTTCAAACTGCCCCCTGTCTATTGCCATTATTCCACTTCTTATAATTTCACCCATGTATGCTCCTGAGTTAAGACTAAGTCCAATTACTGCTGCCTGCATAGAGGTTAGACTTATACCTATTGCTGGGAAACCATAGTAAAAAACAAATAATTGCAGTAAAAGAGGCGTACCTCTAAATATCCATGTATAGAAATTTCCAATAGCAGCCACAGGCTTATTGGCTGAAAGCTTTATCATGGCTACAATTACACCTATACAACTTCCTATAACAAGAGACAAAAATGTCAATTTAATTGTCATAAGACCTCCTGACAGTAAGTCAGGCATTATGTTTTTTAAAGTGTCTAAATTCATTATCGAATCTCCTTCCATCCTATGTAAAAAATTAATACAATATAAATACTAAATATTATGTATATAGGATCCCATAAATAACATTAAAATAATCAATAAAACAATTATACTAGTATTACTGCTCTAATAATAGTAAATAAATCTAACTCAGCAGAATTTTATTTCCCACTAAATTAGATTTACCTAATGACTAGATACTATATATTTGAATTCTCAATTTTAATAACATCATCACACCTAAAAATAACTACTTTTTATCCTTATATATATCATTTCCAAACCATTTTTCAGAAATTTTTGATAGTGTTCCATCTTTTTTAAGTTCATCAAATGCTTTTTGGTAAGCATCCCTTAAATCCTTATCACTTGTTCTGAAAGCCGTACCTATTGGTTCTTCGTTTAACGCTGCACTTAATCTTTTAATCTTATCCTTTTGACTTGAAATATAGTAATCTCCGACTTCTGGATCTGAAACAACAGCCTCAACTCTTCCATTAGCAAGATCCATAAATGCATCTGTCATAGCATTGTACTTTTTAACTTCTTTCATACCTGTCATTTTACTTAAAACATCTTGAGAAGTAGTACCCACCTGACAACCTATAATTTTACCTTTTAAGTCATCACCAGTTTTAATTGTTGTATTATCTGTTCTTACGAATATAGAACTTCCTCCATATATATATGGTTCTGAGAAAATCATATTTTTCTTTCTTTCATCAGTTATACTTACACTTGATTGTATCATATCAAATTTCTTTGAATTAAGTGCTAGGAATATACCATCCCAAGAAGTTGGAACATATTTAGTTTTAACACCCATTTTTTTAGCAACTTCATCTGCTACATCCACATCAAAGCCCACTAACTTACCACTCTTATCTCTAAATTCCATTGGAGGATAAGTATCATCTACTCCTATTACAATTGTTCCTGCACTTTTTATCTTACTTAATGTACTTCCACCGTTATCAGAAGATGTTGTACTTTTACCACAACCAGCAAATACTGTAACACTTATCATTAAACCAATTAATAAAGCTACAATTTTTTTCACTTTAAGACACCCCTTTTATGTAATTTTAACAATTTAATATTTCTATTGTATTATATATAAATACTATTAAAAATACAAGCATAATATTAGCAAATTCATTAGCTATATGGTATCTTTAACGATTTATTACTTACAGTATGTTAATATATAATTTTACAAGTAAATATATTTTTTTAATATATTTGCAGCAATTTTTATTTTATTTCTCACTACTTCTATTAGAATTCCACAAGTTGTTACAAGACAATAGCTTCTACTCAAAAAATATTCTTTCCATAGTTGCTTTTTTAATACTAGAGAAACTCTTTCTTTAATAAGTCTGCTGCTAATACTTTTATAGTAATTTAAGAACTTTGATATATTAGTATTAGCACAACTACTAAGCAGTAAATGTACATAACATATTCATAATTAACTTTTTGTTATAACTCTCATCATCTTAAAAAATATTTCTTGACTATATCGTAACTATATCGTATTATTTGAATATATAGATATTATAATATAGTTTAAAGGATGCGTGATACAATGAATAAAAATTCTTATGATTTCAATGAAACAGCAGAGCTGCTAAAAGTTTTAGCTCATCCTATAAGACTTTGCATAGTAAAAGGACTAATAGAAAATGGAGGCTGCAACGTAAGTCATATGCAGGACTGTCTTGGAATTCCTCAGTCTACAGTCTCTCAACATCTACAAAAGCTTAAGACTGCAGGGATTATAGAGGGAACAAGAAATGGATTAGAGATCAATTATAATGTTTGTGATGAAAAGATAATTAATTTAGTAAATACACTATTTGACTAATAAAATCCACTAAAAAACAAAATAAAAAATTCTGGAGGTGCTTATATTATGGAAAAGAAAATTTTAATTGTAGGTGGTGTTGCTGGCGGTGCATCAGCTGCTGCAAGACTTAGAAGACTGGACGAAAATGCAAAGATAATAATGTTTGAAAAAGGTGCGTATATCTCCTTTGCTAACTGTGGTCTACCTTATTATATAGGTGAAACAATTAAGGAAAGGAAAAAACTTATAGTTCAAAGTCCTGAAAACATGGTTAAAAGATTTAATATAGATGTAAAAACTAACAGTGAGATAATTAGTGTTGATACAGATAAAAAATTTGTAAAGGTAAAAAGTAAGGATAAGGGAATTTATGAAGAAAGCTATGATTATATAGTACTTTCTCCTGGTGCAAAACCAATGAAACCAAATATAGAAGGTATAAATAGTAAAAAGATTATGACCCTTAGAAATATTCCAGATACAGATAAAATAAAGTCATTTATAGATAATAACAATATAAGGACTGCTCTAGTTATTGGTGGAGGTTTTATTGGAGTTGAAATGGCTGAGAACTTAACAGAAAGAGGAATAAATGTAACTTTAGTTGAGGCAGCTCCTCATGTATTAGCTCCCTTTGATACTGATATGGCGGTTATGGCTGAAAAGGAACTTGAAAGTAATGGAGTCACTTTAATATTAGAAGACGGGGTTAAAAGCTTTAAAGATACTGGAGACAACATACAAATTTTACTAACAAGCAATACAAAACTCACTACAGACCTGGTAATTTTAGCTATCGGTGTTGTTCCTGATACAAATTTCCTAAAAGAAAGCGGAATTAATCTAGGAAAAAGAGGTCACATATTAGTTGATGACAATATGAAGACAAATATAGATAATATATATGCCGTAGGTGATGCTGTAGAAATAAAGGATTTTGTAAATAAACAAAATACAGCCATACCACTTGCCGGTCCTGCAAATAAGCAAGGAAGAATTGCAGCAGATAATATATCTGGACTAAATAGGAGCTTTAATGGAACTCAAGGTACTGCTATTATTAAAATATTTGACTTAACTGCTGCAAGTACTGGAAACAATGAAAGAACTTTAAAAAGATTAGATATACCTTATAAAGTTATTTATGTTCATCCAGTTTCACATGCATCTTATTACCCTGGTGCATCCCCTGTTTCAATAAAACTTATTTTTAATGAAAAGGGAGCCATACTTGGTGCTCAGTCCATAGGATATGAAGGTGTAGATAAGAGAATAGATGTTATTGCTTCAACTATGAGACTTAATGGTACAATATATGATTTAACAGAGCTGGAATTAAGCTATGCACCACCATTTTCATCTACAAAGGATCCTGTTAATATGGCAGGCTTTACCGCGGAGAATGTACTTACAGGTAAAAGTGATGTTATAACTCCAACTGAACTACTGGATTATGATATGTCAAATTCTATCTTGGTTGATGTACGTTCTGAGTTGGAATTTGATAACGGTCACATGAAAGGATCTCTAAACATTCCTGTAGATAATTTAAGAGAAAGATTAAGTGAACTAGATAAAAGCAAAGAAATCATAGTATATTGTCAGGTAGGTCTTAGAGGCTATGTAGCTGAGAGATTACTGAAACAAAATGGCTTCAAGGTTAAGAATTTAACTGGAGGATATAAAACTGCATCCCTTCTTAATTTCAAACCAAAGAAACCTGATATTGCTCCCCAGGATTTAAATTTTGAATCAATGAAAGAAGTAGCTGCAACTTATGGGAAAACTCAATATAATAAAACCTTGGATGCTTGCGGCTTATGTTGTCCTGGTCCTTTAATGGAAGTAAAAAAATGTATAGATAGCTTAAATAATGGAGAAACACTAAAGGTTACTGCTTCTGATCCAGGCTTTTATGAAGATATAAAATCTTGGTGCTTAACCACTAATAATAAGCTTGTAAACTTAAACAAAGATAAGGCAAATATTACAGCTTTAATTAAAAAGACTTGCAAAACAAATAAATCAGAGTCCCCTAATATATCTGCTTCTCCTTCCAATAATGATAATAAGACTATGGTAGTATTCAGTGGAGACCTAGACAAGGCCATAGCCTCCTTTATAATTGCTAATGGAGCGGCTACTATGGGTAAAAAAGTTACTATGTTCTTTACCTTCTGGGGACTTAACATCTTAAGGAAAAATGAGAAAGTACCAGTTAAAAAAGGTTTTATAGGTAAAATGTTTGGCATGATTATGCCAAGAGGCAGTAAGAAATTAAAGTTATCAAATATGAACATGTTTGGCATGGGAGCAAAAATGATACGAATGGTTATGAAAAATAGTAATGTATCCTCTCTTGAAGACTTGATAAAAGCTGCCATGGATAGCGGCGTTGAAATAGTTGCCTGCCAAATGTCCATGGACATTATGGGTTTAAAGAAAGAAGAACTTATTGATGGAATTAAAATAGGGGGTGTAGGTTACTATCTGGGAGAGGCTGAAACTTCCAACGTAAATCTGTTTATATAGGATTTTAGTAATATACTATGTATATGATTTCTTCTCATAGCTACAATTACCGCATCATATACATCATTTTTCTTATATTCATTAGTAATGGAAATTTTAGAAACAGTTTTTTTCTTCTGAATGATGTGATTAATTACAATCCCGTTGTCTTTAAGAAAGTTAAGACGATTGCCACTGGCCAAAACAGTAACCTGATGTTTTGCATTGTAAAGCTCGGAAGCCAAATAACTACCCATTAACCATGCACCATAAACTAATATTTTCATTAGAAAATCCCCCCTGTACAATATTATAATTACAATGATAACTCATGTCATTTGATATAAATTATCATTGTAATTATAAACTATGTACTGGAATAAATCAATTCATAATGAATAATCTTCCATTAACGACTTTAAAGCCCCACGACTTTCACTGTTACAAATGCAGCAGTTTAAAATCATGAAGCTTCTTTCTTTTCTCTTTTACTTTCTCCCATCCACGGCTTTTAAAATAAGTCTCATAGGTATGTGGTGTGAACTTGCGATATCCTCGAATAAATAATTAGAAAAACTTACCTTGGCGACTTTGAAGTTCGTTAAATGACTTTTACTGTCTGAGCGATAGCGAGTTTAAAAGTCATAGAACTTTAAATTAAGCCAAGGTTAGTTTTTCTTTATGAAATGAGGGATATCCTAAATTCACACCACATACCTGCTTTTGAGACTTATTTTAAAACTCCCATCTTTAGTGGATTGCTTTCTTTTTGTACTTCTTTCCTGCAACCTCAACACCACTTACAGTTATCAAAGCGTTATCATCAAAATCATTAACTATAGACTTAAGCTTGGCAACCTCAAGACGTGACACAACAACATATAAAACACTAGTTGGAACCCCTCTGTAGGCACCCTTACCATCGAGAAGAGTTAAGCCTCTTCCAAGCCTTGCCATTATAGCCTCTGATATCTCCTGATACTCTGATGAAACAATAGTTACGGCCTTTGATTCATCTAATCCCTCTACCACTATGTCAATAACCTTAAAAGCTATAAAATATGCAACAAGTGAATACATAGCCCTGTCCCATCCGAAAATAAAACCTGAAACACCTAATATAAATAAGTTGAAGAACATGACAATTTCTCCAATTGAAAAACTTATTCTCTTATCAAGTATTATTGCAACTATTTCAGTTCCATCTAGTGAGCCACCGTTTCTTATAATTAAACCAACTCCAAGTCCTTGAATAATACCACCAAAAATGGCTGCTAAAAATACATCATGTGTTACTTCTTTGATAGGTGTAAATATAGATACTCCTATAGATAGGCATAATACTGCAAATAGAGTACAAGCAGTAAAAGTTTTACCAATTTGTTTATATCCTAATATAAAGAATGGAATATTGAACACAAATGTAAATATTCCCAAAGGAACCTTTGTTAAATAGCTTGACATAATTGATATACCAACTATTCCTCCATCTATTATGTTATTTGGTATTAGAAATACTTCTAGCGCAATAGATGACAACGCTGCTCCTAGAATTATAAAAACAATTCTAGTGAGAGTTTGATACTTTTTTTTATGCTTCCCCTGCATATGTACATTTCTCCTTAAAATAAATTTTTCGAATATTCTATACTTATATTATATAAGAAACTCCATGATTATTCAAATTCAACATGCTTATATGTTTGAAACCTTTAGTCATTAGCTGAAGATTATAAGTTCAATTATGTTAATAAATCTATTTTAGTAATATTTTCTTTTGTTAATTGAATTTTTACCCACATATTAATTTATCTTATAGGATTATGAATAGTAACTTCCCTTGTTTTATCATTGAAATCCAATTCTATAATAATCTCAGGTATTTGTTTTGGCACATCTTCCATAACATCTTGCTTAGATAATATTCTACTTCCATATTCCCTAACCTGTTCTATAGTCCTTCCATCCCTTGAAGCCTCCATAAGTTCTGATGTTATAAGGGCTACTGCCTCTTGATAATTTAATTTTAACCCTCTTCTCATTCTCTTTTTAGCTAAGCTTCCTGCATAATGAAGCATAAGCTTTTCCATTTCTCTATGCATAAGTTGCATTTAAATCTCCCCTTTTTTATACTATTATATAAATATATTCTAAACTAGGTATTCTTATATATATTATTACTAAGTTTAAATAAGTTTCTTAAGAATATTGTACTTAATGTATTGCTATTTATATATTTTCAAAAAAAAACAAATAGCAATTACAAATATATTAGCTGATAGCCAAAATAAAAAACTACTGATAAAACTAGATTATCAGTAGCTTTTTTTAACCTATTATCTCTTCTCATATTTTTAGACTTAAGCTTCTTTCTTAATATTATTAAAAAGCCTTTCATAACAATAGGTTATTATATCACTTCTTTTAATTATTCCTATAAATATATTATTGTCATCCACTACTGGTACAAAATTTTGATTTACAGAAGTTGCAATTAAATCCTCTATATTAGAATTTATATGAACTGGTTTGTTAACTATATGCCTTGGTATATCATATATATGCACTTTGCTAGTATCTTTAAATTTCAAATTTGGAGTATTCTTCATTTTCCAAAGTAAATCACCCTCTGTTAAAGTACCAACGTACATTCCCTTGTCATCTAATATAGGAATAGCACCATATCTATGATATTCCATTCTCTCTAGTACCTGTCTCATGGTTGAAGTTATATTTTCACATATTACCTCGGTCTTTGGAGTTAAAAAAAATGCTATATTCATACTACATAACCTCTCTTCTTATTATTTAAACGATTTCATATCTATTGATTACAACTATCCTACAATTAATAAAACAAACTATAACAATGATCACTATCTATTTTACTTACTTTCTATAATTTATTATAACCCTACTATTCTCTCGAATTCAATAAACTCTTCTTTAATTTTATGTAAAATATGATTTCTCGCCACAACACAATAATACCATTTTATACCATAAAAATCAAACTTTATTTCCATCAATATAAGATTAATTACTTTATTTAACATTAATTTTACATTCTATACTCTATTTATCAAAATATTTTAATAAATAGAAAAGTAATTACAAATAACTATAAAATGCACTTTAAAAACAATAAAATGTCTTATAATATAATTAGTAAACTATATTTACCTTTACATATAATTTACAATTGAAGCAAGTTCTTAATTCAGGTTGGGATTCTTTTACCCCATCTGAATTTTAGAACTGCAAATGCATGGCTTACTTGGCGTTGAACTCCCCCTTGAAGAAAAGCAGACAAAACAAAATTTATTTTGTATTTGGTCGCTTTCACAGAGTGCAAGCAGAGAACCAAAATCTTCTTTTCGATTTTGTGTGAATCGCTTTCACAGAGTGCGTGGGAGACTTACGCCAAGTTAGTCAGGTTAAAATTATACATTTAATATATAATAATCAACGAAGCAAATATTTCATAGTGCAGCCAAATTATTAAAACATACAAGAAAAATGCTTAAGGCATGTGAAAATAAATAACAAGTCAAAGATGCGACGTATATTTTGAATTATACAAGGAAACAGGTTCTAATGATAGTGGTGCTATCAGAGGGTTCTATTGACGTAGTATAATTCAAAATAGACTAGTATACTGACTAGTTATTTATTTGAAGATGCCTAATGCTACATAAATTATATGGATCCCATGTATGAATGCAGCTATGACAAGTTGATTTATATCTTGTGTACTATATATAAGAAAGGTGCTAAAAAATCATGAAAAAATTCATTGTTAACTCGGAATCGCAAATTGACTTAAAAAATTTTGACCCAGAAGATACTAATAAATTATCAAAAGATGATATTAAAGAAGAATATTCTAATTTACAGAAAAAATTAGTAGATCTTCAAGAGTTATTTTATGCCTCTAAAAAATTTTCACTTCTCATAGTACTTCAGGGAATGGATTGCAGTGGAAAAGATGGTACTGTAAAGAAAACCCTTGGAGGACTAAATCTAAATGGCATTAAGGTTGAAAGTTTTAAACAACCAACACCTGAAGAATTAGGTCATGATTATCTTTGGAGGGTACATAAAGTCGCTCCTAAAAAAGGAGATATTACAGTATTTAACAGATCTTACTATGAGGATGTACTTGTTACAAGGGTACACCATATTATCGATGATAAAACAGCATTTAATAGATTTAAGGAAATAAATAAATTTGAAGAATACTTAGTTAATAATAATACATTAGTACTAAAATTTTTCTTAAATATTTCAAAAGATTTTCAAAAACAAAAATTAGAAAGCAGACTGGAAACGCCAGAAAAGCATTGGAAATTTTCTGCTGCAGACCTAGCTGAAAGAAAGTTTTGGGATGAATATCAAAAATACTATGAAGACGTATTATCAAGCTGCAGCACTGAAAAAGCCCCTTGGCACGTTGTACCTGCAAATAATAGGTGGTTTAGAAATTATATTGTACTAAAAACTATAGTAAATACCTTAGAAGGCTTAGACCTAAAATTTCCTGAAATAGATGGTGATATTCAAAAACTCATAGAGGAAGTCAAAGAAAGTAATTAACGTAAATTAGATTGTTACAGTATAACTCTTAATAACTTTTCTAAACTTATTAGTAATACAATGTTTAACTAAATAAGCTTCATTTATAAAGGAGTTGCTCACATCAAATGAGGTCTTACTCCATAATAAAAAATATGGAGTTGTACCAAATATTTTACCATTGATATAGCCCCATATCTTTTATTGAATTTGTACGTATATATAAAAGTTATTCACTTATAAAATCTAATTTAGGCATCTAAATCCAAAAGATTCTTTATTATTTACTTTGTACACTGCTGTGTTCTGCAGCAATAACTTTTTTAGTCATTGACCTAATCACCAGCGAAAGCAAAACTCCTATTATCAAGAAGCATGAAATCATGCCTATTACTCCAGCCCATCCATAGGCTGACCAAAAAGTTCCCCCACTTGTTCCACCAATACTTGAACCTACATAATAGAAAAACAGATAAAGTGATGAAGCTTGTGCCCTATCGTGAGTAGCCAATCTTCCAATAAAACTACTGGCAATAGAATGACTTCCAAAAAAACCAAAGTAAAAATGCCAATTCCTATTATCTTTATAACTAAGTTTATCCTTAAAGTTATAATTGCTCCTATAATCATTACTAAGACTATAATCCAAAGCACTTTAGAATGTCCATATTTATCAGCCAGCCTTCCTGCCCAAGTAGAACTAAAGGTCCCTATAATATAGATTATAAATATGAAACTAACTAGGGTTGGACTAAGTGAATATGGTGGCGCAATCAATTGATATCCAATAAAATTGTACAATGAAACAAAACTCCCCATAATTAAAAAGCCAATAAAATATAGACAGAGCAGCCTAGGATTTTTAAGGTGATTTCCCATAGATTTTATTAATTTACTTACTTCCATCTTACGTGGCACAAAATGTTTTGACTCCGGAAGCTTAAACCAAAATAAGATACTAGCTGCCGCACTCAAAATTCCTATACCACCAAGTGCAACTCTCCAACCAAAAAAATCAGTAAGAGTTCCTATTATGATACGACCACTCATTCCCCCTATAGAGTTTCCACTAATATATAAACCCATAGCTACGCCTAAACTTTTAGGATCAATTTCCTCTCCTATATAAGCCATTGCAATAGCTGGTAATCCTGCTAAAACAAATCCCTGAAGAATTCTAAACAATAAAAGATAATGAAAGCCTGGAACAAAGGCAGTTAATATCACAAGTATAGATGCTGAAATGAGGGAAAAGGACATAACTATCTTTCTACCCCAAACTTCCGATAATGAACCAAAAAGTAACATACTAAATGCCAAAGCAATAGTAGTCACTGAAAGTGATAGACTTGCAACTGTTGGCGAAATATGAAATTGTTTGGATAAATCCGGCATTATAGGCTGAGTACTATATAAAATAGCAAAGGTATCAAATCCCCCTGCAAATAGTGCAATATTAACATTACGAAATTCAGCTGTGCCTTTCTTAATGTAGCTCATAAATGTATCACTCCAAGTCCGATTTTGTAAATAGAATTATAATATTTATTAGTAATTTTCTTACACTAAACCTTATAATTATAATTAATAATAATTTACTATTTAAAGTATAATTCCATAGTATACTTGATAATTGGCAATGTCAACTTACTGGTATTTCACCTACAAATCTCAAATCTTCATAAGCCTCTTCTCTTGAAGAATAGTCTCCTTCAAAATCATCATCTAAAAAATTATTTCACAACCGAAAAAAGCACCAATATTTCTATCAGCGCTTTTTCAATAGGTAATTTGATGAATATCTATAATAACCTATAATTATTAGTGTTGTTTTTATAAAAATGAAATTCTTATATAGCAAGCATTCTAACAAAAATCGGTACAACTACTACAGTTATAACACCTACTACAACTACTGCAATACTTGCCATAGCACCTTCTACTTCACCTAGTTCCATACTTCTTGCTGCACCTAGTGCATGACCAGAAGTACCTAATGCAAGGCCCCTTGAAATAGGATTTTTAACTTTAAATATCTTTAAGAAAGTAGTACCAACTGCATAGACAATTACAGCATTTAAGATTACTGCGAAGGAAGTTATAGTATCTATTCCCCCTATGCCCTTTGATAGTGGCAATGCAATAGCTGTTGTTGCTGCTTCTGGAAGCATAGATTTCATAACAGCAGCATTTAATCCCAATCCTTTAGAAATTATAAAAACGATTACAACCGAGAATACAGAACCTACTACAATAGAAGCCATTATCTGTTTCCAGTATTTCTTTAATTTATCTGCCTGTTTGTATAGTGGTATAGCAAAAGCTACTGTGGCTGGATCTAGAAAGAAATTTATAATCTTTCCACCATTGTTGTAATCTGCATAAGAAAAGTGTGCTAATTTCAAAAATAATATTCCCAAAACCATGGATACAAACAAAGGTGTAAATAGGAAGAATCCCTTAGTCTTTTTAAATAAAATCATACCTATACCATAAGCTACTATAGAAACTATAATTCCGAAATATGGAGTCATATTACTAGTTACTGACATTTAAATTACCTCCTTTTCGCTCTTTGTATTATAATGACTTAATTGTATTGCTGGTAATTTTTTATCTATATTAGTGTTAACGTTTTCATTCTTTATAGAGTTTTTAACTTCGGACTTACCTAAAAGCATATCTGAGAATAAACCAGTTACCCCTAATAAAATAACTGTAGCTGCAAAAATTACTGCACATATTTGGATTCCATACTTTTGCATTAATCCAAGAGAATTTATAACGGAAATTCCAGCAGGTACAAAGAAAAATCCTATCTTGGCATTCAAGGCCATACCAAGATCTTCTACTTGTTCAAGCTTAACCACCTTTGTGCATAGAAGAACAAATAATATTATCATACCTATAACAGAAGCCGGCATTGGAATTGGAAGTTTTGCCGCTATCAAATTAGAAACCAACATTATAATAGTGAAAATAAATGCTTGCATCATGAATCCATAGACTTTTTTAGTACTCATTTCATTCACTCCTTCAACATATTTATAATTTATTTGGCTTATTATTTCTTTTTATATATCTTGTAACTTTTATCTTTTCTATGCTTTTATTATATATTCTCTTACAGTAAAATCATCACTTTGTGAATGAAATGCAAAAATAAATACATGAAATACGTTTACATGCGCATTAACTGTAAACCTTTTCTCATGTATTTTTTAATAGCTATTGCCTCTTCATATTTTTATACTAACTTATAGCATTCTACGAAGGATTATTACTCATCCGATATTTCTCTATAATATTTTCTAGCTTTCTTATAATTATCTCTCGTATTCTTTCAGGTTCTATAACTTCCACGTTAGTGCCAAAAGACAAAATATAACCGTATGTCCAATCATCTTCTGGTAAAAATGTGGTAACATTAAAAGAACCATCTTTATTTTTTTCAATAGCTTTTTCATCAAATTCATCATATAGCCTGTAACCTGAATTGGATGAAAACTTTAATTTAAGCTTGATTAAATTATTTACTTCTTGTTTTTCAGGTTGAACTTGTAATTTATCTAAAGACTTGATTACAAAAATTTCTTCAGTTATTTGAATATTAAATATCCGAGTAATTTTAAAGGTTCTAAATACTTTTTTAGATAAACAAAAACCCTGTAGATACCATGATTTGGCCTTAAAAATAAGTTTCATTGGTTCAACTTTCCTATTACTTTTTTCCCCATGTGAATTGTAGTATTTAAACATTATAACATTATTATCCATAATAGCTTTTTTTAACGTATTGAACTTTTTCTTTTCATTTTCACTGCTTCCCCAATTTGAAAAATCCACTTCAATCCATTTATAATTATCCTTTTTAAAAATACTGCTTAATTTTGAAAGTGTATTATCAATATTTGGATACTTTATCACATTTAAACTTTGCAGAGAAGCTAGTATTTCATTTTGTTCATTTTCAGAAAGTATAGATTTATTTAGCACAAAATTATCTAAAAGCTTTATTCCTCCACCTTTTCCTTGATTAGTATAAATTGGTATTCCTGCTAAGCTTAAAGTATTAATATCCCTATAAATTGTCCTTGTTGATACTTCAAAATATTCTGCTAGTTCTTTAGCCGTTACTGTCTTTTTATCAAGTAAAATATATATAATTTCAAATAGTCTATTTATCTGCATATAATCACCTCAAAGATATTATAGACCATATAACTTGACAATATTATGTCATATTTATGTTTTACATTCAATATTCTATGACCTCATATGCTAAAAACTATTAAATTCTTTATTTATATTATATATTTCAATGAGAATATATAAGAAAAGATTTTTCTTGCATCTAATTAATCTCAATAATTTTCTTCTTAAAATGGTAAAGAGGCAAGTAGTATACTCGCCTCTCTTATAAAAATGCATTACTGTTAGATCTACAAATGATTGGAATTAACTAAGCTTTTCTTCTTTATTTTTTTACTTAATATTTTTTTATCAACATTATCGCAACTAACTTCTTCTTGATACTCGCCATGTTCTTCCTATATTATCTATTGAAGCAAGTTCTTAATTCAGGTGGGGATTCTTTTACCCCATCTGAATTTTAGAACTGCAAATGCATGGCTTACTTGGCG
>NZ_BAEV01000063.1 GCF_000246895.1 Clostridium arbusti SL206
ATAATAACATTAAACTTTTTAATGTCTATCAATATAGATGTTTCAAATCTATAGACACCATTAAAAAGCCAATAAACTATCCTATTATTCAATTATAAGTTTTAGGGTAGTTTTTTATTAATCTTCAAATTGTTAATTACATAAATTTACTTATTCTGCTTGATTTTATAAAATTCATAGTATATTATTGTTGAGTAATTATAAGATAACACGATACTTTTCATATAATGTAGGATATGGGACAACCTTAAATATTTAAGATGTTTATATATAAGTAATCTATAATTTTGAATTATTTGTTAAGGCATATGAAAATAAATAGTAAGTCAAAGATGCGACGGATATTTTGAATCCTACAAGGAAACAGGTTCTGAGGATAGTAAGCTATCTGAGGGTTCTGTTGACGCAGTAGGATTCAAAATAGGCTAGCATACTGACTAGTTATTTATTTGAATGTGCCTAAGATAAAATCAATAAATCAAATTTATGTAGACATTTACAATTCCTAAGGTGTAAAATGTTTACAATGAGTAAATTACTTAAATATAAAGTGATTAAAAGAGGTGAATTTTATGAAAAAAATTAACATTGGAAATGGAAAAATAACTAATGCTTCTGAGATTTCTCTTGGATGTATGAGACTTACTGAACTTACTGTAAGTGAAGCATCTAAACTTATTAATACTGCTCTAGAAGAAGGAGTTAATTTTTTTGATCATGCTGATAAGTATAGCGATGGAAAATGTGAAGAGATATTTGCTGAAGCAGTTGATATGAAACCTAGTGTTAGAGAAAAATTTATAATTCAATCAAAATGTGGAATTAGACCAGGATTTTTTGATTTTTCAAAAGAACATATTCTAGATGCAGTAGATGGAAGTTTAAAGAGATTAAAGACTGACTATCTAGATGTTTTGTTATTA
The DNA here is from genome assembly GCF_000246895.1 of Clostridium arbusti SL206. Classification (GTDB taxonomy): domain Bacteria; phylum Bacillota; class Clostridia; order Clostridiales; family Clostridiaceae; genus Clostridium_I; species Clostridium_I arbusti. The sequence goes on from NZ_BAEV01000063.1 coordinate 924, forward strand.
CATCGTCCTGATGCCCTTGTAGAGCCAGAGGAAGTTGCTGAAGCTTTTGATATACTACATAGTAGTGGAAAAGTTAAGTATTTTGGAGTTAGCAATCAAAATCCTTATCAAATTGAATTACTTAAAAAATATTTAAAACAGGAAATAATTATTAATCAACTGCAATTAGGTATTATGCATACTGGAATGATTGATGCGGGAATTAATGTAAATATGAAAGCTGATTCTTCAAATGATCGTGATGGAAGCATTTTAGATTATTGTCGTTTAAATGATATAACAATCCAACCATGGTCACCTTTTCAGTATGGATTTTTCGAGGGAGTATTCTTAGATAATGACAAATTTCCAGAATTAAACAAAAAGATAGATGAAATAGCAGAAAAAAAAGATGTACCAAATACAGCAATTGCTATTGCATGGCTTTTAAGACATCCAGCTAAGATGCAGCCAATAGTTGGTACCATGAATGTTAAACGCCTAAAGGATATTTGTAAGGCATCAAGCGTAGAACTTTCAAGGCAGGAATGGTATGAAATATACAGAGCAGCAGGTAATGAATTGCCATAGAAAGTGATTCACATTTATATAATATTACAATGCTTAAATGAATTAGAAATTGCTTAGCTACCAATTAGTTTATATATTATAAGACTAATTGGCAGCTTTATTTTTTGTATTTAAAATTATGAAACAAGATAAATACAAGTCAAATATTGGATGCATTATTAAATTATCATAAACTATATACAAAATTTACTGAAAGTTTAAAAAATTCTATTGATTTATATTATTTTATATAATATAATGATTATACCACAACATACAACTTGCATATTTGATAGGGTTGTAACTTAAATTAGATATATTCATTTATTTATAGATTTAGATATAAAGCTAAAATTTATGAATAAATGATTTGATAAAAGGTTCCATTGTTTATAGCAATATGGCACATTCAAATAAATAACTAGTCAGTATGCTAGCCTATTTTGAATCCTACTGCTTCAAAATATACGTCGCATCTTTTACTTATTATTTATTTTCATATGCCTAAATAGATAGTCAGCATGAACCACTCCTTAAGCAAAAAAAATTAATTATAAGAGGTGATTTTAATGGCAAACGTAAATATTTTAGATTGTACACTTAGAGATGGTGGATATGTTAATAATTGGGCTTTCTCCAATGATATGTCTACAAATCTTATTGACTCCTTAGTAAAGGCTAAAATTGAATTCATAGAACTTGGATATATAAATAAAACAAATGGTGAATGTAAAGACACAACTATGTTTAGTAATCTTAGTTGTATTGAAAATATAGTAACTAATAGTAATGCTAAATATCTTGTTATGTTAAATGTAGGAGATTTTGATGTAGAGGATATGGATTATAATCCTAATATTTTTGGTATAAGATTAGCATTTCGTAAGGACAATTGGGAGCAAGCTTTTGAAGATGCAAAAAAAATAATAGCAATGGGATTCAAGGTTTTTATGCAACCTATGATTACACTATCTTATTCAGATAAAGAATTATTAGAAATGATGAATGAATTTAATAAAATTGATATTTATGCTTTTTATATAGTGGATAGTTTTGGTGCTATGCAAAGTCATGATGTTTCAAGATTAGCTTTGTTAATAGATAATAATCTAAAAAAAGGTGTTAAATTAGGACTTCATGCACATAATAATCTTCAACTTGCCTATTCTAATGCAGTAACATTAGTTCAAGCAATTAGTGATAGTGATAGAGAATTAATTATTGACTCTTCTGTTTTAGGAATGGGAAGAGGGGCAGGCAATTTAAATACAGAATTATTTGCTGATTATTTAGTAAAAAACTTTCATAAAGATTATGAAATAAAATCTTTACTAGACATAATAGATAATTATATAAGTATTATTCATAAGGAAAATTATTGGGGTTATTCTGCAGCTCATTATATTTCTGCAATTTACAATTGTCATCCTAATTATTCAACTTATCTATCAGGTAAGGGAGATATTGCAGCAAAGGATATTGAGAATATAATTAGCAATATAACTGAATCGAAAAAGCATAAATTTGATAAAAAATATATAGAAGACCTATATATTGATCATAATTTAAGCAAGTACTCAGATTATGAAAATGAATTATTCAAAAGACCGCATCTAAATTTTAAAATAAAAGGTGAATACAATTGCTTTAGATAAATGAGAGATGAGCTTAAACAGTATGGCATAAAGGAGGCATTAAGATGATTAATTTTGATAAATATGATGTAATTATATTCGATTTTGATGGTGTAATAATAGATTCTATGAAGGTAAGAGATAATGGTTTTAAAGCTATCTTTTCTGAATTTAATAAAACTGATGTGGAAAAATTAGTTAAATATAATCGATTGAATGGTGGATTATCCAGGTTCCATAAAATTAAGTATTTTCATGAGGAAATATTGAATAAAGATATAGATGAAAGTGTAATTCACAAATATGCAGAAAAATTTACAGAAATAATGAAAAAAGAATTAGTTAATTCAAACTATCTTATCAAAGATACTGTAGAATTTATTAAGAGAAACAGGGATTCAAAAAAATTATATATTGCATCTGGATCGGAAAATAATGAACTAAATTATTTGTGTAAGGAATTAGGAATAGGTGATTGCTTTACTGCAATTTATGGTTCTCCTACACATAAAAATGATATAGTTAAAGATATTATTGAAACTAATAAATATGAAAATTCAAAAGTAGTATTAATAGGAGATTCAATAAATGATTATGAAGCTGCTAAGGTGAATGGGATAGATTTTGTTGGCTATAATAATATTTCATTAAAAGAGTTCTCCTCAAACTACGTAGATAAATTTTCAATGATAATGGGATAAACTATAAGTAAAATGGACTGACATAAGATTATAAAATCTTGTATCAGTCCTATTTTATTTATATATAAAGAGATGAATATTATCAACATTGTGTTCACTTTCAAATACTTGAATTAATATAATGGTTTATATAGTAATTTATAGGAGATATAAGATGCTTTTTTTCCCAATTTGGTATAGTGAAGGATATTATAGAGCAATATATAGTATTTCAATTAATAGGGCTGGACGTAGATTAACTTTATATAAGGATAATAAGGTTTATAAGTCATATCCTGTTGCTGTTGGTAAGGGTTCCACACCAACACCTAAAGGTACATTTAAAATAATAAATAAGCAAATAAATCCAGGTGGACCTTATGGTGCAAGGTGGCTAGGCCTTAGTGCAAGGGGGATTGGAATACATGGCACAAACATGCCTGGATCTATAGGAGGACCCGTTTCTCATGGATGTATACGAATGTATAATAAAGATGTGATTGAACTTAGCAGCTTAGTACCTGTAGGTACTATAGTTAAAATTGTTTAGTCTTCAATTTAACACAGTAGGTACGTCCAGCTAAAAGCTGGACTATACTAGCTGGTAAAATCCTATTCGTTGAAGATAATTTTGGGACTTAATACCATGGACACTTCCGATAAGATAAAATAAGATATAAATATGAATATGAATATGAATATGAATATTAATACAAGGAAGGAGTAGCAGAAATTGGCAAAAGATAATTTTAATTTAAATAAACTTATAGATTTAGAAAAGTGGGACAATTTACAGGACTCTCTTGCATCAGTTACAAAAGTAGCAATAACAATTGTTGATTATAAAGGAAATCAAGTTACTAAACATAGTGGATGTCATAGATTTTGTAAAGAAATAAGAGCTAATCCAAAACTTGTAAAATACTGCCAAAAATGTGATTCAAGAGGCGGCATTGAAGCAGTTCGTTTAAATGAACCATATATATATTTATGTCATTATAATATAATAGATATAGCTATTCCAATAATGATTGATGGTAAATATATTGGAGCAGTTATGGCAGGTCAAGTAAAATTGTCAGATACTAATATTGAAGGTATATTAGAACAAATAGTAGTTTTATCTAAAAATTCTATGGCTGAAAAGGCTTTAGATGATTTTAAAGAGTATTATGATGAATTAATTACTTTATCTTATGATGAAGTAAAGAAAATTGCAAATATGTTATTCTCTTTGTGTAACTATTTAGTAGAAGAAGCACTAGAAAAAAATCTAATTTTAGATATGTATAAAAAGACTATGAAAAATCAGCCTGAAATAGATTCCAATACATTAAAAGGCTACACACTAACAAGTATTAAAAATGCAAAAAAGGAAATGTCTAATGCTATAATAAATTCTTATATTGAAGAAGATATTTCAAGTAATGAGCAGAATATTGAAGTAACTGATGTTTTAAAACCAGCAATAGAATACATTTATAATCATAAGAGTGAAAACGTTAAACTAGAGAAGATGGCTAAAGTTTGTCATATTAGTCCAAGTTACTTTAGTAGATTATTTACGAAGGAAACTGGAGAAAACTTTTCAACCTATGTATCCAAACTAAAGGTTGAATGGGCAAAGAATTTATTAGAAGAAACGGATATGCATGTTAATGAAATCAGTGATGAACTTGGATTTAGTGAATCAGGATATTTTATAAAAATATTTAAAAAGTATGAGGGGATAACTCCATTTCTTTATATGAAGTATTGTAAGAAAAAATAGTAATTAAGAAGTTGATTAGGAATGGGTTAAAACATTTGTAATCAGCTTCTTTTTTATTTATAAACAGAGTTTCTTTGTTTCACATGGAGTTTTTTCTCAATTTGAAACTTACTAACGGAGTTCTTAGTAGCGGTTTGTGATACTTAGAACTCGTTGTACTTTAGGGTAAATCATTATCTAGGGATGTAGCAAAACTTATCTAGAATTTTGATAGAAAAGTACAATAAATCGATTTCATAACAAGAAATTACGGTTTCAAATCGTATTTTTTTGTCATATTAATCTAATGTGTTTTTATGTAAACGATATTATAATAGAGAAAAGGCATATGAAAATAAATAGTAAGTCAAAGATGCGACGGATATTTTGAAGTCTACAAGGAAACGGGTTCTGAGGATAGTGAGCTATCTGAAGGTTCTGTTGACGTAGTGGTATTCAAAATAGACTAGCATACTGACTCGTTATTTATTTGAATATGCCTAAGTTAAAAATAAAAAATGTTTAGATAAAGAGGAGATAGTAATATGAGAAAAGCATTTATTTGTCCAACTAAATATGTACAAGGTGAAGATGAAATTTTAAATTTAGGATATTTTGTTAAGAGTTTTGGAGAATCAGCGCTATTAATAGCACATAAAGATGATGTGGCACGTGTTAAAGATAAATTAGATAAAACTTGTGAAAAATTTGGAATTACTTTTGTAGAAAGCGGATTTAAAGGAGAATGTTCTAGACAAGAAGTAGCTAGATTACAAGAAGTTTCTAAAAAGAACAGATGTGCCTGCACAATTGGTCTTGGAGGAGGAAAGGCAATTGATACTGCTAAATGTGTTGCAGAAGGAGAGGCATTAATTATAGTACCAACTATAGCTGCTACAGATGCACCAACAAGTCATTCAGCTGTACTTTATACACGAGATGGAGCTTTTGATGACTATGCTTATTTTAAACAAAGTCCAAGTGTAATTTTAATAGACACTACAGTAATTGCAAAGGCACCAACTCGTTTTTTAGTTTCAGGAATGGGAGATGCATTATCAACATACTTTGAAGCAAGAGCAACTTCAAATTCATATTCTAAAGTCAATGCAGGTTTACCTTGTGGATATAGAGAAGGAACTTGTGGTGAAGCTAGGGGAACTAATACAGCATTAGCACTTGCAAAGCTATGCTATGAAACCCTTATCAAGGATGGAGTAAGAGCAAAAGCGGCTTCAGATTGCAATTTAGTTACACCAGCATTAGAAAATATTATAGAAACTAACATTCTTTTATCAGGTATTGGTTTCGAAAGTGGCGGACTGGCTGGAGCTCATGCAATTCATGATGGACTAACTATATTAGAAGGAAGTCATAAATATTTCCATGGTGAAAAGGTTGCGTTTGGTACAATAATACAATTAGTATTAGAAAATGCACCTAAAGAAGAATTAAATCAAGTATTAGATTTCTGTTTAGAAGTTGGACTACCAGTTTGTTTGTCAGACATTGGAGTAGACAGTATTACAGAAGATGAACTTATGGAAGTTGCTAAAAAGTCATGTGTTGAGGAAGAATCAATTTATTCTATGCCATTTCCAATAACTGTTGAATCAGTAGCAGCAGCAATTATCACAGCAGATAAGATTGGTAAAGATTATAAGGAAAAGAGGATGTGTAAATAATGAAAAAGATAATAAATAAACCAGAAACTGTAGTAATGGAGATGTGTAATGGTATAGCCATTGCACATCCGGAACTAGAGTTTATAAGAAAATATAAAATAATGAAAAAGAAAAATATAAATCAAGAGAAAGTAAGTTTAATAAGCGGCGGAGGAAGCGGCCATGAACCAGCTCATGCAGGTTTTATAGGAAAGGGAATGTTAGATTCAGCAGTGTGTGGAGATATATTTGCTTCACCATCTCAAATTCAAATTTATCAAGCAATAAGAGCTACTGCTAGTAAAAAAGGAACTCTGCTTATTATAAAAAATTATAGTGGAGATATGATGAACTTTAAGAATGCAGCTTATCTAGCTAGTGAAGATGGAATTAAAATTGATTATGTTAAAGTAGATGATGATATTGCAGTTAAAGATAGTTTATATACTGTTGGACGTCGTGGAGTTGCGGGAACTGTCTTGGTACATAAAATAGCAGGTGCAGCAGCAGAATGTGGATTATCATTAGAGGAAGTTAAGGGAATTGCTGAAAAGGCTGTTTTAAATGTTAGAAGTTTAGGATTTGCATTTTCATCTTGTACTGTACCGGCTAAAGGGACTCCAACTTTTGAAATAGCAGAAGATGAAATGGAATTTGGAGTTGGGATTCATGGTGAACCTGGAATTAAAAGGGAAAAGATAGCTACAGCAGATGAATTAGCTGAAAGAATGGTAGATTCTCTTTTAAGTGATATGAAAATTGATGGTACAAAGCAACAAGAGATTGCAGTATTAATTAATGGATTTGGAGGAACACCATTGCAGGAATTATATTTATTTAACAATTCTGTTGTAGGGGAACTGGCAAAGAGAAATGTTAAAATATATAGAATTTTTGTGGGAAATTATATGACAAGTATAGATATGGAAGGTGCTTCTGTATCTATAATGAAATTAGATGAACAACTTAAGTCATTATTATCAGAAGAAAGTGATACACCTGCATTTAAGGTTTCAGGTCCAGCAGGAGTAGGTGAATATGTAAGTTTAGAAGATTGTAACGATGTAGAAAATGAAGTGTCATTTGAAGTAGAAACTTGTGAAAATTTTTCATGTATTAATAATGAAAAAGTAAATCTGGATAATATAATTTACATCGTTGATAAGATGAGCCAAATTATTATTGAAAATGAAATACCATTTTGTGAATTAGATTCTCATGCTGGAGATGGAGACTTTGGTATGAGTGTAGCTAAAGGATTCAAACAGTTAAAAAGAGAATGGAAACAGATTCTTTTAGAACAATATAAAAATATTGGAGCCTTCTTAAATTCATGTTCATTAGTAATAATGGAACATTGTGGTGGAGCTTCAGGTCCAATATGGGGATCTGCTTTTAGAGCTGCGGGAAAACAAGTGGGAGCAAAGAATGAGTTAACTATTTCTGAATTTGCAGATATGATGCAGGCTGCAGTTAGGGGAATTCAAGATACAGGAAAACGTTCTTTTGGAAGAGGAGCTGTAGTTGGTGATAAAACATTAATAGATGCATTAGTACCTTGTGCTGATACTTGGACAGATTGTGCAAAATCAAACACTGATTTTAAAGAAGCCTTTGAATTATCAGCTAAAGCAGCCGTTGAAGGTGCTAAGAGTACAGAAAAAGTTGTGGCACGTATGGGACGTGCAGGAACAGTTGGAGATAGAAGTCTTGGATATCCTGATGCAGGAGCCTATGGATTAGGTGTAATCTTTACAGAGATTTCAAAGGTAATAAAGTAGTTTTAAAAGTTAAATGACTAAAATTAAAGAGGAAACTATAACTTTTGGGTTTAGGTAACCATCCTATGAATTTTAAAGCTGGAGGGTTACCTAAACCCAATATATCCTCCACAATATTAATGCAGTGTTGTTGGGGATTTTTCTATTATTTAGTATTGAAGAGTTTGTATATTAAGAAGGATGATGTGGTGGTGAAGGATGAATAATATTATTAATCTTAAGGATGTAATAAACATTGAAAATTTCCAAAGTATACAAGATGATATTGCAAAAGCTACAGGAATTGCCATCATAACTGTTGATTATAAGGGCAAACCTATTACAAAACATAGTTGTTGTACAGAATTCTGTAATATTATTCGCCAGTATGAAAAACAAGGAGAATTGTGTGAAAGATGTGATTCAAGAGGTGGAATTGAAGCCACAAGAACAGGAAAGCCATATATATATATATGTCATAAAGGACTGGTAGATTTTGCAGTACCTATTATAGTTAATGGACAATATCTAGGAGATATAATGGCAGGACAAGTTTTGATAAGTAAAGATGAACAGAAATGTTTAGAAAGTGTTGTGAATGTGGATTCTGATATAGGAAATGATGAAGAGCTTACATGTGCATATAGTAAAATTCCAACTATTTCATTAGAAAAAGTTAGATATATTGCTCAAATGATGTTACATTTGTCAAAGTATTTAGTGGAAGAAGGAATGCATAAAATAACTGCCAGGGAGTTAAAGGAAAGTGATGATAGGTCTGTTAAATCAGAAATCAAACAATTGAAATTACAAAATGAGTTAAAAAAATTTAAATTAAAATCATTATATTCTCAAATAAGTCCTAAGTTTGTATTTGATATAATGAATAATATTTATTCATTATCATTAATAGAAGATGCTGAAAAAACAAGTGATCTTACGTATAAGTTTACGGAATTTATAAGAAATACATTTTATAAATCTAATAAAATAGTCACATTAAGAGAAGAATTAGATTATTGTTTAGATTATTTAAATTTACAAAAAATTAGATTTCGGGATAGATTAAATTTTAATGTTAATTTAAATATTGAAAATGACTTTAAACTTCCATTTATGAGTATTTTCCCATTTCTTGAAAATGCTATAGTTCATGGTGTGAATGATAAAGAACAAGGAGGAAATATAGACATAGTTGGAAGTAAAAAAAATGAATTTATAATAATTTCAGTCATGGATAATGGAATAGGAATACCAAAAGAAAAATTAAAATCTATAAATTCAGAAGAAAACAATATAAGTTACTCTTTAAGTGGAATAGAAGTTGCAAAACAAAGAATAAAAAATTTCTATAAATATGATTATTCTATAAATTTAGAAAGTGATTTAGAGAAATGGACAAAAGTTACAATAAACTTACCAATTGATGAAAGGTAGGTAGTATATATGTGTAATACTATTTTAGTAGATGATGAATGGATAGAACTAGAAGCACTTAAAAAAATAATAAATAAATTAAATATTAAAATAAATATTGTTGGAACAGCACAAAATGGGAAAAAGGCAGTAGAGATTAATGGAGAAATTAAACCAGATATAATAATTATAGATAATGAAATGCCGGGAATGAATGGAATTGAGGTTTCAAGAATTATAAAAGAAAAGGATAAAAATAAAATCATAATATTACTTGTGGAATACTATAATTTTAATAATAAAATAGTTGACTTAAATATTGATGATTATATATTAAAACCAATAAATCCAGAAAGTTTATCTAAAGTATTAAACAAACACATTATAAGTTTAGTGACAAATGAAAATAAATTAAGAGAAAAAGAATTATTGCTTTTATATAAAATAATTTCTAATGAAGAAAAAGATATTAAGGACTTGCTTAATAATCTATTGTATGGATATGAATTGTTAAGTAATGGTCATATTAATATTTATAAAGATGAATGCATAAGTTTATTGGATAGAATGATTAATAGTTTTATCAAAATGAAAAATGAAAATAATCCATATACAAATATTAATTTATACAATGAAAAACTAAATTCTCTCAATAATATGTCTAAAATAAATATGTTAATGAATGAATTTTTAGATTTTATGTATAAAGATAATTATGATGATATAGTTAGAAAAAAATTGATTGGAAGTAAAGAAATAAACAAAATGTTAGATTCAGTGATGACTTATATAAGTGAAAATTACAATGAAAGAATAACATTAGAGAGTGCAGCTAATTCTTGTAATATAAGTGTTTTTTACCTTAGTAGATTGTTTAAAAAAAATACAGGAATGAAGTTTATTGATTATATAAATTTATATAAAAATAGAAAAGGCTAAGGAGTTATTAAAAAATACTGATATGCCTATAATAAATATATCCATAAGTTTAGGATATGATGAATCAGGATATTTTTCAAAAGTTTTCAAGAAAATAGTAGGAGTAACTCCATCAACATATAGAAATGGTAAAGAAAATATTTTAAAGTGAAAATCTATTTGATAATGATAAAGAAGTCATTGTTGAATAGTTTTTTTATTTTCAAAAACATATGTAAAACTATTTTAAAAGATAATCAGAGAAAATCTAAAATCCAAAAATATTGAATAAAATTTATTATAATGCATATGAAAAATAACTGCTAATAGAAATGGAAATATTAAAAAAATTATAATGTATAAGTATGTTAAATTTAAAACTTATAAAAAAGTATAAAAACGTTATCATAGGACAAAAGAATACTGTTATCAAAAGTATAATATAAAAAGCAACAAAAGATTACTGATATTACACAATAAATTTTGTTAAAATATTATCAATATAATGATAATATTAGATAAAACGAAGCAGAATTATGTTTGGAGGAGATTGAAATGATAAGTAAAGGATTTAGTACTCAAACAGAAAGAATAAATATTTTAAAAGCTCAAATATTAAATGCTAAGCCATGTGTTGAACCAGAAAGAGCAGTATTAATAACAAAATCTTTTAAAGAAACAGAAGGTGAACCATCAATATTAAGAAGAGCATTAGCTTTGAAGAAAATACTAGAAAACATTCCTGTAACAATTAGAGAAGAAGAACTTATTGTAGGTAGTTTAACTAAAGAACCAAGATCCTCTCAAGTATTTCCTGAATTCTCTAATAAATGGTTAAAGGATGAACTAGATAGAATAGACAAAAGAAGTGGAGATGCATTCCAAATTTCAGAGGAAAGTAAAGAAAACTTACAAGATGTATTTGAATATTGGGATGGAAAGACCACAAGTGAATTAGCAACTTCATATATGTCAGAAGAAACAATAAAAGCAATAAATGCTGATATATTCACTGTTGGAAATTACTATTACAATGGAGTAGGTCATATTTCTGTAAATTATGATAAAGTATTAAAAATTGGGTTCAATGGAATTATAAATGAAGCTAAAGAACAATTAGAAAAAAGTAGAAGTATAAATCCAGATTTTATAAAGAAAGAGAAGTTTTTAAATAGTGTTATTATTTCTTGCGAAGCAGCAATAACATATGCAAATAGATATGCTGAAAAAGCTAAAGAACTTGCAGAAAATACAAATGATTTAAGAAGAAAAGCTGAACTGAATGAAATAGCAAAAGTTTGTACAAAGGTTCCAGCAGAAGGGGCTACCTCTTTCTATGAAGCCTGCCAATCATTTTGGTTTGTTCATGCAATAATAAATATAGAATCTAATGGGCATTCTATTTCCCCAGCTAGATTTGACCAATATATGTATCCATATTATGAAAATGATCCAAGTATAACAGAAGAATTTGCCCAAGAGTTAATAGATTGTATATGGATTAAATTAAATGATATTAACAAAGTAAGAGATGAAATTTCAACTAAACATTTTGGTGGTTATCCAATGTACCAAAATTTAATTGTTGGAGGACAAAATTCAGAGGGAATAGATGCAACAAATAAAATATCATATATGGCATTAGAAGCAGCCGTACATGTTAAATTACCTCAACCATCTTTGTCTGTAAGAATATGGAATAAAACTCCGGATAAATTTATGTTTAAAGCAGCAGAACTAACTAGAGAAGGATTAGGACTTCCAGCTTATTATAATGATGAAGTTATTATTCCTGCATTAGTTGCCAGAGGACTTACATTAGAAGATGCAAGAGATTATGGAATAATTGGATGTGTTGAACCACAAAAGCCAGGAAAGACAGAAGGATGGCATGATTCAGCATTTTTTAATCTTGCTAGAATAGTAGAATTAACTATAAATTCCGGAATGGATAAAAATAAACTAATTGGACCTAAAACTCAAAACTTTGAAGATATGAAATCATTTGATGAGTTTATGAATGCTTATAAAACTCAAATGGAGTATTTTGTGAAAAATATGTGTGCAGCTGATAATTGCATAGATATTGCACATGGAGAAAGAGCACCATTACCTTTTTTATCCTCAATGGTTGATGATTGTATTGGTAGAGGAAAGAGCCTTCAAGAAGGCGGTGCAGAATATAATTTTAGTGGACCACAAGGTGTTGGAGTAGCTAACATTGGAGATTCATTAGTTGCAGTTAAAAAACTTGTTTTTGATGAAAAGAAAATTACTACTTCAGAACTAAAAAAAGCATTAAGTAATGATTTTGAAAAATCAGAACAGATACAAGCATTACTTAAAAAAGCTCCTAAGTTTGGAAATGATATTGATGAAGTTGATTATTTAGCTAGAGAAGGTGCATTAATATACAGTAAAGAAGTTAATAAATATACAAACCCAAGAGGTGGAAGATTCCAACCAGGATTATATCCATCATCAATAAATGTATTCTTTGGAAGTTTAACAGGTGCTACTCCAGATGGTAGAAATTCTGCACAACCACTAGCAGATGGAGTTTCTCCATCAAGAGGATGTGATGTGTCTGGTCCTACTGCAGCTTGCAATTCAGTTGCTAAATTAGACCATTTTATAGCTTCAAATGGAACTTTATTTAACCAAAAATTCCATCCATCAGCATTAAAAGGTGATAATGGGTTAATGAATTTATCATCACTAATAAGAAGTTATTTTGATCAAAAGGGATTCCATGTTCAATTTAATGTAATAGATAAGAAGATATTGCTTGCAGCACAAAAAAATCCAGAAAATTATCAAGATCTAATTGTTAGAGTTGCAGGATATAGTGCACAGTTTATTTCTTTAGATAAATCTATACAGAATGATATTATTGCAAGAACAGAACATGTTATGTAAAAAAGTTTCTAGAGAGGATATAAAAGTGATGAGTAAAGATAGTAAAGGAGTTATATTTAATATACAAAAATTCTCATTGCATGATGGACCGGGAATAAGAACTATAGTATTTTTCAAAGGTTGCCATATGTCATGTTTATGGTGTAGTAATCCAGAATCACAAGATGTTACTCCTCAAATAATGTTTAATAAAAATTTATGCACTAGATGTGGAAGATGTGAAGCGGAATGTGAAAATTCAGCTATTGATATGAATTCATCCTATAGAATAAATAAAAATAAATGCATTAAATGCACTAAATGTGTTGAAGCTTGCTTAAATGGAGCACTTGTTCTTGAAGGAAAGGAATGTAGTGTTGAAAAAATTATTGAAGAGTTAAAAAAAGATAGTGTCCATTATAGAAGATCAAAGGGTGGAATTACATTATCTGGAGGTGAAGTATTACTTCAACCAGATTTTGCAGTAGAGCTTTTAAAAGAATGTAAATCCTATGGATGGCATACTGCTATTGAAACAGCAATGCATGTAGACAGTGAAGCTGTAAAAAAGGTTATTCCCTATGTAGATCTTGCCATGATTGATATAAAGAGTATGAATAATGAAATTCATAAGAAATTCACTGGAGTAAATAATGATACTATTTTAAATAACATAAAATTAAGTGATGAATTTGCTAAAGAAATAATAATTAGAGTTCCTGTTATTGAAGGGGTTAATGCAGATTTTAAAAGTATAAGAGATATATCAGAGTTTTCAAAGTCATTAACTAAGTTAAAAAGAATTGATCTTCTTCCATATCATAATTATGGAGAAAGTAAATATGAAGCCATAGGAAAAGAGTATCTTCTTAGCGATTTAAAATCTCCTAGTGAAGATAAAATGGAGAAGTTAAAATCTTTAGTTGAAAGTATGGGAATACCTTGTACAATTGGAGCACAGTAACTGTTAATTGGGATAATAGCATAGTGTTAAAAATAAATCAATATTACCAGTATGAGGAAAAATAGTAATGGAGAGTGAAAAATAATGAGAATGTATGATTTTTTAGTACCAAGTGTAAATTTTATGGGAGTAGGTTCTATTAAAGTAGTAGGAGAAAGATGTAAAATATTAGGTGGAAAGAAAGCTTTAATAGTTACAGATAGATTCTTAAGAGGCATGGAAGATGGTGCTGTAGCACAAACGGTTAAATATCTTCAGGAAGCTGGTATAGAAGTTGTTTTTTATGATGATGTAGAGCCTAATCCTAAGGATACCAATGTTAGAGATGGATTAAAAGTATATAAAGAAGAAAAGTGTGATCTTATAGTTACTGTAGGTGGAGGAAGTTCTCATGACTGTGGAAAGGGTATCGGAATAGCAGCTACGCATGAAGGAGATCTTTATGACTATGCTGGTATTGAAACTCTTACAAATCCTTTACCACCTATAGTATCTGTAAATACAACTGCAGGAACTGGTAGTGAAGTTACCCGTCATTGTGTTATTACAAATACAAAAACTAAGATTAAATTTGTTATTGTAAGTTGGAGAAACCTACCACTAGTATCAATAAATGACCCAATGCTTATGATTAAAAAACCAGCTGGATTAACTGCTGCTACAGGTATGGATGCATTGACACATGCTATAGAGGCATATGTTTCTAAGGATGCAAATCCAGTAACTGATGCTTCTGCTATTCAAGCAATAAAACTAATAGCTAATAATTTACGTCAGGCTGTTGCTTTAGGAGAAAATATTGAAGCAAGAGAAAATATGGCATATGCTTCATTATTAGCTGGAATGGCATTTAACAATGCTAATTTAGGATATGTACATGCTATGGCTCATCAATTGGGTGGATTATATGATATGGCTCATGGTGTAGCAAATGCAATGCTATTACCACATGTAGAACGTTACAATCTTATATCAAATCCTAAGAAATTTGCAGATATAGCTGAATTTATGGGAGAAAATATTGATGGACTTTCAGTAATAGAAGCTGGAGAAAAAGCAATTAAAGCTATTTTCAGACTTTCAACAGATATTGGAATACCATCAAAATTAAGAGATATGGGAGTTAAAGAAGAAGATTTTGAATATATGGCAGAGATGGCATTAAAAGATGGTAATGCATTTAGTAATCCAAGAAAAGGTAATGAGAAGGATATAGTTAAAATATTTAGAGAAGCATTTTAATTTTTTATAGTCACCATTCTAGGTTATTGTAATTGTGTAATAAAATAGTCTAGAATGGCGCCTAATTTTATTTTAGTAAGAGACATTTAATAACTATTATATAGGTATTGGTTAGGATTCTCCACAAACAGAATTCCTAGATTTAGATTGAGTTTTATGTATTCTTTATATATGGTATTTTATACATCATAATATAAATATTTTTATTACATATTGACAATTAATAATTTTACCCTTATAATTTTAAATATATTTAAGTATTATATGAATAATATAGTTAATTTGTTAAAGGGGAGTAACTACCCGTAAGGGAGATAAAGTCAACATCCTGGTTTTTTATAACCTGGCTTTATCATGACATTTTCTTTGTCAATGTAAGACTTTTAACACAACGAAACACTTGTATTAGTGCGGTTGTGTTAAAAGTCTTTTTTATTTAATGACTAGATGGATAATAAAGTCATGTTATTAAATAAAAATTTATTAATAAGAAATTTTTATTTAAATCAAATCAAGGAGGTATATAAATATTTTGTTTTAAAAGAATAACTAATAAGGCATGTGAAAATAAATAGTAAGTCAAAGATGCGACGAATATTTTGAATTGAGCAAGGAAGCAGGTTCCGAGGATAGTGGGCTATCTGAGGATTCTGCTGACGCAGTAGGATTGAAGCAAGTTCTTAATTCAGGTGGGGATTCTTTTACCACATCTGAATTTTAGAACTGCAAATGCATGGCTTACTTGGCGTTGAACTCCCACTTGAAGAAAAGCAGAGAACCAAAATCTTTTTTTCGATTTTGTGTGAATCGCTTTCACAGAGTACGTGGGAGACTTACGCCAAGTTAGTCAGGTCAAAATAGGCTAGCATACTGACTAGTTATTTATTTGAATATGCCGAAGATAGTTAGAATCTATGAAAGAAATAACAGTAAAAAATATTATGAATGTTAATGGAGGGGGAAAAATGGAGATTTTCCAAAAATCAATTAAAGAAATCTTAAATGAATTTCAGGTAGATACTTCTAAGGGATTGAGTAAAGATCAAGTACTGGAGAGTGAAAAAAAACACGGTAAGAATCAATTTTCACCATCTGACAAAGTATCTATTATAAAAAAGATATTAGAGGCATTAAAGGAGCCAATGGTATTTATTCTACTTGTTGCTGCATTAATAACTATTGGAATGAATTTATATAAATATTTTCAGGGACTTCATGCTGAATTTACAGAGAGTATAGGTATATTAATTGCTATAGCACTTTCTGTAGGTATTAATATAATCATGGAAGGAAGGTCACAAAAGGCCTTTGATACATTAAATAATATAAATGAGGATATAAAGGTTAAAGCGGTAAGAGACGGAGAAATACAATATATACATAAGAGGGAGGTAGTAGTAGGAGATATTATTAAAATTGATACTGGTGATAAAGTACCTGCTGATGGTAGATTAATAGATTCCTTGCAGTTAAAAGTTGATGAATCAATGCTAACAGGAGAAAGTGTTCCAGTTGATAAAAATGGAGATATTATTATTACGGATACTAAAACTAGTTTATCTGAGCGTAAGAATATGGTCTTTGCGGGTACATTTATAACTTATGGTCAATGTACTATAGTTGTTACTTCAATAGGTGATAAAACTGAAATGGGAAGTATTGCAACAGAACTGAAAAATACTGAAACAAAATCTACTCCATTACAGGAAAAGTTAGATAGGCTTGCTAAATCTATAAGTTTACTTGGAATAATTTCAGCTGGATTAATATTCGCTTATGAATTATTTAAGATTTATACAAGTAATAGTTTATCTTTTGATACAGTTCAGAATGCATTTATGACAAGCATAGCTCTAATAGTAGCTGCTGTACCGGAGGGATTACCTACTGTAGTTGCTATAACACTAGCTTTAAATATAATTAAAATGGCAAAAAGTAATGCTCTTGTGAGAAAATTGGTTGCTTGTGAAACCATAGGAAGCATAAATGTAATTTGTTCTGATAAAACTGGAACTCTTACAAAAAATCAAATGACGGTAATAGATATATGGAATAATGGTGAGCTTCTAAAACCAGCAGATTTAAAGAGTGGATTCATGATTGAGAATTTCACAATAAATAGTACAGCGGACATTAATATACAACAAGATAGTGTGAAATTTATAGGAAATCCTACAGAATGTGCATTACTGAAAGCTTTCAGCGAAACAGATTGCTCAAGAGAGCCAGTAAAGTGTACTAATTATTCTTCATCAGGTACTATATGTGAGGCAAAATGTCATAAGTATACCTCTGATAGTAACAATGAAGTGGCTGTGGATTACACTGATATCAGAAATGCAGCTGATGTTGTATACCAGTATCCATTTAGTTCAGAAAAAAAGTCAATGACTACAGTTACTCTTGAAGATGGAATATATAATGTGTATACAAAGGGTAGTCCGGAAAAGGTTATTTCATTATGTAATAAGATAATAATTAATGATAAAATAGAAGACTTCACAGATGAATTGAAGGAAAAAATAAATAATGAAATTGTAAAATTACAAAAACAGGCAAAGAGAATCCTTGGATTTTCTCATAGAAATATTGATGAAGTAAAGGGCGAATGGAATAAAATACAAAATGAAATAGAACACAGTATGATTTTTGATGGGTTTGTTTCAATAGCAGATCCATTAAGAGATGATGTCTATGAAGCAATAGAAAAATGTAAACGCTCTGGTATAGATATAAAAATGTTAACTGGAGACAATATTGTAACTGCTACTTCTATTGCAGAACAATTAAATATGATTGATAAGGATAGTATAATTATTGAGGCACAACAAATTGATGAAATGTCTGATGAAGAGCTTCTAAAAATACTAGATAAGATAGTAGTAATTGCAAGAAGTAAGCCACTTACTAAGATGAGAATAGTAAATCTTCTAAAAAAGACAGGGAATGTAGTAGCCGTTACTGGTGACGGTATTAATGATGCACCAGCCTTAAAGAATGCAGATGTAGGAATTGCAATGGGTATAACGGGTACAGAAGTTTCAAAGGAAGCAAGTGATATTATTCTTCTAGATGATTCTTTTTCAACTATTGTTAAAGCAGTAGAATGGGGAAGAGGAATATATGAAAACTTCCAAAGATTTATACAGTTCCAATTGACAGTAAATTTAATTGCTGTGGTTACAGTGATTGTCTGTGAAATAATTGGGAAAGAGCTCCCGTTTACTACTATACAATTATTGTGGGTAAATCTAATAATGGATGGTCCGCCAGCATTATCTCTTGGCCTTGAATCTTTAAGAGAGCACCTTATGGAGAAGAAACCAGTTAAAAGAGATGCTAGTATAATAACAAGTCATATGCTTTCTCGTATAATAATAAATGGTATATTCATAGTAATTATGATGATGCTTCTTATAAATAATAATGTTTTAGGAGGAACTGCAGTACAACAAAATGGTATAGTATTTACTAGCTTTGTATTGTTTCAGTTATTTAATGCCTTTAATTCTAGAGAATTAGAAGATGAAAGTATATTTAAAAACTTATTTAAGAATAAAGCTATGCTATTGATGATAGGTTTAACGTTTATCCTACAGATAGTAATAACTCAATTTGGTGGAGAAATTTTTAGAACTGCACCATTATCTGTTGAAATGTGGTTAAAGGTTATAGGTTATACTTTTACAGTTGTAATATTCTCAGAGTTAATAAGATTTTTAAGAAGAACATTTTCTTTTTAAATAAATAGATTTAAAAATATAAAAGAGAGAAATAGTGTGAAAATTTGATATATTATTAATATTATGATAATATTACACTATAATGATGATTATTAGCAAATAATGCGTTTATGGATAAATAAAATATAGTATATAAGTTGCAATTAAAATTATACATTAATAATAGCCAGTAGATGAGTTCTAAACAAACTATCAATTTTATAATGAATATAATTTATTGCAACAAATATATTAAAATTAGATTTGTATAGGTAAACTCTTTTATGTAATTAAATATATAGGAGGAGATATTATGGGATTTTTTTCAAGATTATTTGGGAAACGAGATCATAGAGATAGCCGCCAAGGTAGTAACCATTATAAAAGAGAAGGAATCTTTAGCCGTTTACTCGGAATGGTAGGTTCATTTTCTAACTCAGGTAGAAGATATAATAATCAATATCATGATTCAAATAGGAGAAGATATAATACAAGTTATTCTGATGATTCATATAGAAATAATCATTCAGACAGAAATTATCGTAGAAAAAGATATAGAAGCTCTTGGTCATGATCTCATTTTTCTCAAAAAAGAAGTACCCATCAAAGGCTTTAATTGATGGGTACAAAGTTATAAAATTAATAGGTGAAGGACGATTTGGAATATGCTATTTAGTTGAGCTCAACGCTAAAAAATATGTTCTAAAAGAGATAAAACCTAAAGTCATTAAGAAGAATGGAGATAAAATAATATTTGAACAACAAATATTATCTTCTATTAATAGTCCATATGTTCCTAAATTAGTGGATACAATAAAAAATAACAATATATATGCTTATATTTTAGAATATAAGCATGGAAATACAATTGAGGATATGATTTTTGGACAAGGGTATAGATTTAAAAAACATGAGATATACAAATTGGGAATTAAATTAATAGATATAATAAAATATCTTCACCGAAAAAATATTGTTCACAGAGATATACGAGTACCAAACGTGCTTATTGATGGAGAAAATGTTTACCTTATTGATTTTGGATTAGCTAGAATAATAAATAACCAAAAGTATAGAGTTTCAGACGACTTTATATATTTTGGACATTTACTTCTTCATTTATATTATTCATCTTTTACAAAAACCAATAAAAAATCAAGACCTTGGTATGAAGAACTAGAATTGTCCTCAAGTGAATTGAAATTTTTAAAGAAACTGTTAGGCTTAGATAAAGAATATGAAAATATTTATGATTTAGAAAGAGATTTTTTAAAATTAGATTTGATAAATAAATGATAGTAATAGGAAAGTTTATAGGCAGGGTCATCTCTGCCTATAAACTTTCCTATTATTGTTGGTCATTCTTATGTCTATTATATCCTCTTTGAGTTTGACCGTTTACATTGTATTTATCCATTGCAAATTGTTTTACCTCTTTAATTTGTCCTTCCATAGCTGTTTCTGCATTCTCATTATGATCCTCAACGCTTTTTATATTAGCTTTTGAACTATTTAATGAATTAAAATTTGCCATAATATAGTAATCCCCTTTCAAAATATCTATTTAGGCATATGAAAATAAATAGTAAGTCAAAGATACGACGTATATTTTGAATCCTATAAGGAAACAGGTTCCGCGGATAGTGAGCTATCTAAGGGTTCTGTTGACGTAGTAGGATTCAAAATAGACTAGTATACTGACTAATTATTTATTTGAATATGCCCTATTAACGTATTTATTTTTTACAATATAAAGAGGATTATACTGATTTATAGGAATATGAATTATTATTATTTTGTGGTATATTAAGTTATTATAATTATATATTTACTTAATAGGAGGACAAACATCATGTTTTTTCAAATTTTTATTATTGGTTTATTACTTGCAATATCTCCAGGACCAGATTTCTTTATTGTTATGAAAAATAGTTTGGGATATGGAAAGAAAATTGGCATTGCCTCTGCTATTGGGATAAGTACTGCACTATTTATTCATGTATCTTATACTATACTAGGACTTGCCATAATATTAAAACAATATATATTTGTATTTAAATTTATACAAATTTTAGGAGCTTGCTATTTAATATATCTTGGTATGAAGTCTATTATATTAACTTTTTCAAATAAAAAAGGTACAACTAATGAATTAAAAACTATCAACTATAAAGACAAGTATATTTATAGTAAAAAATTTGCAGAAGGATTTAGAAATGGATTTATATGTAATATATTAAATCCAAAAGCCTTCTTATTTTTTCTTAGCGTATTTTCACAGTTTATGACTCCACATACTCCAAGATGGATTGAATCAATTTATGGATTAGAAATTATATTGGCTGTTGGAGGATGGTTTACGATTCTGTCAATAATGAGTTCATCTAGAATTTTTAGAACAGGATACAATAGATGCAGAAATTGGATAGATAGGTTATTTGGTGCACTATTGCTATTTTTTGCTTATAAAATCTGTAAGTCTGTTTTTGATTAATATGCAATTTTTCATAAAAACTAACTTTAACTAGTTGTAAAAGTTAGTTTCTATTTTATATAGCAGACATGG
>NZ_BAEV01000062.1 GCF_000246895.1 Clostridium arbusti SL206
ATATAAGATAAAAACTCTGCTTTTCTAATCTAATTTGATGATTTTAACCTATTATAATCAAGTATTACATTATCTAATTCTTTACTTATATCCATTATATCTTCATAATTAAACTCATTAGAATTTAATATTATATATAGTTTCTCTAATAATTCCTTTATAGTCTCCTCCACATTGTTCACCTCAATTGATAAGAATATACGTTCGCATAAACTTATTATATACTATTATTAATGTTTTTTACATACTTTAATTCAATTATTTTATTGTTTAATCCTATTAATTACCAAAGGAAATTTGACTTATTTACCCAATAAGTTTACCATAAAAATAAAGTTTTAGTATGTGCATGATAAATAAATCTATAATTTTTAAATAGATATACCAAAATTTAATATAAGGCACATTCAAATAAATAACTAGTCAGTATGCTAGTCTATTTTGAATCCCACCACGTCAACAGAACCCTCAGATAGCTCACTATCTGAAGAACCTATTTCCTTGTAGGCTTCAAAATATACGTCGCATCTTTGACTTACTATTTATTTTCATATGCCTTATCAGGAGGAGTTATATGAAAAAAGGAGAAATTAAAACCATCGCACTATCTATGGGTATGTTAGTAGTACTAAGTGGTTGCAGCATGAAAAAATCAAGCAATGTTTCTAATAATGCTAAACTTCCAAGTAATAGCGTTAAAGCAAATCAATCACCCTCATATAACAGTAGTGTCTCAGAGCAAACACCAGGCTCAGTAAAGATTCAATACAATCTTAGCTCCATACCTAAAATAGCCAGTAATCAAGTGGCTGTATGGATAGAAGACCCTCAGGGGAAATATATTAAATCTATATATGCTAGTAAATTCACTGCAACTGGTGGCTATAAACAAAGATCAGAAGCCCTTACAGAATGGGTAAAAAAATCGACATGGAAAAACGCTACAAAGAATGAAATAGATACTGTAAGTGGAGCTACTCAAAGTCCAGGTAATATTAATCTTACTTGGAATTGTACAGATGAAAAGGGTACTGCTGTTAAACAAGGTAAATATATTTACGTTGTTGAAGGCAACATTTATTGGGGAAGTCGAGTCCTTTATAAAGGAGAAATCCAAGTTGGAGAGTCTACAAACACATCCACTGCAAAAGCTAGCTATGTAAATAAAGATTCTAAAAATAATGACACTCTATTAAAAAATGTTTCTGCAGAATTCACTCCAAAACATAATTAAAAACTGTATATATTCCCTACATCTTTAGCTAAAAGTAAAAAGTACCTAAGTTTAATTAGGTACTTTTTACTTTTAGGAATACTGAATAAAATTTCATGTTAGAATATTGAAAATTATATACTTTATATTATACCTACTAGAACCCATACTAATAAAAAACTTATCAATACAGTCATATTGGATAATACACCTATTAATTTTTGATCATAATTAAATTCTACTGAAAATGGTATAATTGCTGAAGCTATTGGCAATATAAATCCAATAAGCAAAGTATATTTAACCATTTTATCAAAAGGTGAAAATATGAAAAATAAAATACCAACAGTAAATCCTATAATATATCTCAACGCAAGAACAGAGGCAATATCTTTAAAATAATTTAAATCAAAACTAAAGCTTAAATATATTCCTAAAATCAATAATGACATAGGCATATTTGCCTTAGATATAATACTGCAAAAATCAGTAACTATCCTTGGAAATTGTAAGCCTAAAACATTTATGAATACTACAACAATATATGTACATAAAGGTATTGATTTGAATACCTTACTAAAAGTTTCTTTAACATCTACTTTTTCCGCTTCAGAAGAAAAATAACTAGCAATAATATAACATAAACCAAATATTATAAATGAATTTCCTAAGTCGAACATACCAAAATACTTTACACCTTCATGTCCCCAAATTGCCTCAACTAGTGGATATGCAAAGAGCCCTATATTAAAAGCAGGAAGAAGCATAAGTAGAACTCCTTTTGCTTTTCTTTTCTTATTTCTGAACAAATATAAGCCAATTACAGTTATAGAAATTCCATATATAAAACTTATTAATGTTAATTTAAGAAGAGAAAATTCAATTTTTAGAGTACTAAAAGTAGTTATAATAAGACATGGTAGTGTAATATTAATCACTACTCTTGCAAGAGCTTCTCCATCTTTTTCTTTAACTATGTTTAATCTTTTACAAATGTATCCCAACATTATAATAAGCATGGACATTAAAAATTGACCATTAACACTGTTCATAAAAATCCTCCTTAGCATATTCTTAAGAATTATATTAAAATTAAAAATTGTATTTGTAATCATTTTCATATAATATACACTTAAAATCATATCATAACACCGTAAATTACTCTATTAATCATTAAAAATATTTATAATATTTTTGATTTTGGCCATAGAAAATGAAATATATCGATATTTTTTTAACAATAATAACGGTATTTGACAAATATTACAACCATGTTATTATAGGACTATAAAATATTAAATTTTTAAATGGGGTGGGCTTATGGTATTAAAAAATAAGGAAATTAAAAATGCAGTAGATAATAACTACAAACTCTATATAGGTGGTGAATGGGTTGATAGTACCGATAACAAAACAATAAAAAGTTACAACCCTGGAAATGGTGAATTTCTATCTTCATTTGTAGATGCTACCAATGAAGACGTTGACAAAGCCGTTGATTCTGCTTGGAAAGCCTTTACTGAATGGAAAAAAGTTAGCCGCCAAGAAAGAAGTAGACTTCTTTTAAAAATTGCGGACTTAATTGATGAAAATACAGAACACCTTGCTCTAGTTGAAACACTTGATAATGGTAAGCCTTTAAGAGAAACTATGAGTGTAGATGTACCAGCAACAGCTGATCACTTTAGATATTTTGCAGCAGCTATACGAACAGAAGAAGGAACTGCTCAAGATATAGATAATAATACATTAAGTATAGTTCTAAAAGAGCCTCTTGGTGTGGTTGGCCAAGTAATTCCTTGGAATTTTCCAATACTTATGGCAGCATGGAAAATCGCACCTGCACTTGCTGCTGGTGATACTATAGTTATACATCCTTCCTCTTCTACTTCTTTAAGCCTTTTAGAACTTGTAAAACTTATTGGAGATGTACTGCCAAAGGGTGTACTAAACTTAATCACAGGAAAGGGTTCTAAATCTGGTGATTACATGCTTAAACACAATGGATTTAGTAAATTAGCCTTCACCGGATCTACAGAAATAGGATATGAAGTAGCAAGGGAAGCTGCAAATAAGCTTATACCTGCAACCTTAGAGCTCGGTGGTAAGTCTGCAAATATATTCTTTGATGATGCTCCTTTTGAAAAGGCCATTGAAGGTGCGCAACTTGGAATACTATTTAATCAAGGACAAGTTTGCTGTGCTGGTTCAAGATTATTTGTACAGGAAGGTATTTATGATAAATTTCTAGCTGCTTTAAAAGAAGCTTTTGAAAAAGTAAAAGTTGGTCTTCCATGGGATGATGAAACTCAAATGGGTGCTCAAGTAAATCATGGACAGCTTGAAAAAATTCTTAACTATGTAAAAATTGGTGAAGAAGAAGGTGCAAGCCTTGTAACTGGTGGTTGCAAACTTACTGATAGTGAACTTGGATCTGGAGAATTTATAAAACCAACAATACTTGCCAATGCTAAAAATGATATGAGAATAGCTCAAGAAGAAATATTTGGACCTGTAGCTACAGTTATAAAATTCAAAGATGAAGCTGAAGTTATAAACATGGCCAATGATTCCGAATATGGTCTTGGTGGTGCTGTATGGACAACAAATATAAATAGAGCTCTAAGAGTTGCAAAAGCAGTTGAAACAGGTAGAATGTGGGTTAATACCTATAATCAATTACCTGCTGGTGCCCCTTTTGGTGGATATAAAAAATCTGGAATAGGTAGAGAAACTTATAAATCAATTTTAGAAGCCTATACTCAAACAAAGAATATATTTATAGATATCTCAGATGATAAACTTGGTTTGTATTAATTTTCTTAGGTAAATATTGATTAAAATAAATTTTATAAAAAATATAACTGGGGAGAAATCCCCAGTTATATTTTTTAATTCAAAACTACAATACAAACTCATACTAAGTAAGATTCAGTAATGTGAATTTATTAAATGCAGTAAAATAATATTAATTTTTTGTAAATATTATTTATTGTTAAACAATTGATATTCTATAATATGTGTTGTATACGTATAAAAATCTAATTTTCTTAGCATTTTTGTGATTTTTTTAGCAATTATTATAAGTCGTTTATCTATGTAAACTAAATAAAAGAAAAAGTCCTAAGAATATATATACCTATAAAAATTGTGAACATTGAGAAAAGTGTTGTTAAAACAACTACATCACCTGTAAGTCTATAATCAGAATTCATTTCCTTTGCCATAATATAAGCAGATACTGCAGTAGGTGCGCAGAACAATACAAATATTGACCCTAATTCATTTCCTCTAAATCCAATTAAAATTGCAATCATTATAACTATGCTAGGCACTACTACTAGTCTTCCAAAACTGGCTATTAGTGAATATTTTAAATTTTTTATTACACTCTTAAATTCCAGTTGTGCCCCTAAAGTAATAAGAGCAAGAGGAGTACCTAATGATGAAACTTCAGATACAGCTCTATCTAGAAATAGTGGCATTTTAATCGATAAAACTTTCATAAGTATTGCTAAAATTGAAGCTAATATAAGAGGATTTTTTATTATTCCAATTATAGTAAATTTGATCTTTTCTTTTATATTTCCTGTTCCATTTTCATCAAAAATAGCTAAAATTACAACTGCTAAAAAATTATAAGTGGGAATAGCCACTGGAAGCAGTAGTGCCACATTTTGTATATTAGACTCTCCAAACATATTTATGCCAATTGGAATTCCAAGTAATACAAAATTACTTCTATATATTGTATGTATCATCGCTGAAGCTCTTTTTTTATCCTTTATACATATTGGAACTATTATACACAACACTATGACTGATGCAATTATACTCACAAATGCAAAGAGCAATAAATTCCCGTGAAAAGACTTACTTACTTCTGCAGAATATATCCCATAAAAAAGAAGAGTAGACAAACCGACTTTAAAATTAAATTTTACAGCAGTATTTATAAACTTTTCATTAATTAAACCAATTCCCTTTGAAAAATATCCTAATGCCATTACTAAGAATATGGGCATTATTACATTAAAACTAAAAATTAAATTACTCAAATTATCACCCTCTCCTTATAAATTTAAACGTATACACTTATTTTAAATCTTTAACCTATATTTATCTATAATAATGATTTTTATAAAAATTCTAATATAGAAATTATACTACTTCTTATATTGATAGTACACATTTATAGAAACAATTATAAATGACATTCAATTACTAATTATAATCGAATGTCATTTATTTAATATGCATTAATTTTTAACTTTGTGGAACTTTGCAAACATCGATTTTAGAGTGGCTTTGACACTGAGTTAAATCCTCGTCTGGAACATTGTGTAATTCAATAAATTTTCCTACGTAATCTGTATCAAATCCTGCTATGAGTTTATCACCAATTTTCATAAGTGGTCGTTTAATCAATAATGGATCACTACACAAAAGTTCTAGGGTTTCCTTTTCTGGCAAAGCACCTGGAATTACTGTACCGGCTTTTACTGCTGTAGCATTTTTATTATACCAATCTTTTACTTCCATACCTTGTAAATAATCCTTTAAAGTATCTGGTGTCCATTTTTCCTCTAAAATAGAACGTTCCTCTACATTATGTCCCGATGCTACAAGTAATGCTTTTTGACGCAC
The DNA here is from genome assembly GCF_000246895.1 of Clostridium arbusti SL206. GTDB lineage: Bacteria > Bacillota > Clostridia > Clostridiales > Clostridiaceae > Clostridium_I > Clostridium_I arbusti. The sequence goes on from NZ_BAEV01000062.1 coordinate 5,861, forward strand.
ACCACCTCTGCAGCCCGGCTTAGTATAAAAAATAATATTTGACATGTAATATTCCTCCTCTTTATAGTAATTTTATCTTTATAAAACAATAAATTTCTATTGAATATTTATTATTATTGAATATTTATTATGGTTTAATTTTAGCATAATACTAATATTTTTCAATAGAATTTCTAATTTTGTTGAAATAAACACTAATAAACTTATTGCTATTACTGTCATACTAGCTATTGATTCGTATATAGAAAGATGATATTCTCCATAAATTCATTTAAATATGTGTATTGTATGCTCATCATTCATATTTTTTAATATAGTCACTAAAATTGGTAAAAGGAACAAACCAATAAAACCAAAGAGTTGTGTGCCAATAAACATACTCATTAAAGTTACAAGTGGATGAAGTCCTATATGATGCCCTACCACTCTAGGCTCTAATGTCTGTCTAACAATCATAATAACTACATAAATGATTATTAATCCAATTGCTAGATTAACATTTCCTATAATAATAGATATAATTACCCAAGGTATTAAAATACTACCTGTTCCAAGAATAGGCAATATATCAACTATAGCAATAAATGCAGCAAATAAAACTGAATTAGGTATTTTTAGAATTGATAATCCTATAGAAAGTTCTATAAATGTAATTGAAATTAAAATAGCATATGCCCTTATGAATTTTAATATAGTATCAATACCATTCTCTTTAATATTAATTAGTATTTTTTTATTTTTATCCGAAAATTGTCTTAGTACAAATTCACTTATCTTATGATAATCAATGGTAAAAAAGAAAGACGAAACGATTGTAAATAAAAATCTTATTAAAAAAACTGGTATCCTTCCTGCTATATCAACCACAGCTCCTACAACAGTTGAAGATATAGACTTAATAAAAGAAAGAATAGAATCATTTATATTTTCAAATCCACTTACAAGTGATGTGTCCATTTGTGGCATAATTCCTTGAATCAATAATACTACTTTATTCAATGATGGCTCTATAGTATTACTATATACTTCAGGTAAATTACTAAAATTTCCTCGTATAAATGAAAATATTTTTGCTCCAAATAAAGTAATCAATATAAAAAATACTCCATAAAAAATAATTAGTATTATCACAGAAACAACACTTCTTTTAATTTTTGTCTTAGCAACAATAAAATTTATTTCAGGTTTTAAAATCAGTGAAATGAAAAATCCAATAATAAAAGGCATAAGTAATGGAATTCCATATTTTAATACAATAAAAATAATCCCACATAGAATGAGAAAATATGTGAATTTTATAATAAAAGTCTTTTGTTTTTGTACATCCATCTTATGTACCTCACTCTCTAATATTTCATTTTAGTTAATAATATACTCATTACTTCATTATATTAACCTATTTAGTACAGTATAAATACCAAACTTACTACTCTCTTCGTCAACTAAATGAAAAATAGCAGATACTTAACATCTGCTATAATATTATTCTTTAAATCCACAAAAACCTTTGCAAAAACTAATATTGAACATCCTTTAAGAATAATCCTTTTGCTTTAGCTATTGGTCCATATTCTGATCTCTTCTTTTCATCTAATGTTTTCTCTACATCTATTGCTTTAAGCTTACCTTTAGCTACTTCTAATAGAGTTCCTGCAATAATTCTTACCATATTAAGTAAAAATCCATTTCCATTTACTTCTACTTCTACTATGCCCTCTTTTTCTATTATATCTATATAATTGATGATTCTAACAGTAGATTTACCATTAGGTTTTAAATTAGTAAAGCTTTGAAAATCATGAGTGCCAATTAAAACCTCTGCCGCATTCCTCATTTCATCTAAATCAAGCTTCTCATCAGTGTGATAGGTATACTTTCTATCAAATACATTTCTAAATTTATTATTATTTATTCTATATACATAAGTTTTTGATTTCACATTATACCTTGCATGAAATCTTTCTGCTGCATCCTCCATATATTTTACAACTATATCTTCAGGCAAAAATTCATATAAATAATCTAACATAGCATCTATACTAAGTTCACACTCAGTGTGAAAATTTGCTATATAATTTTTGGCATGCACGCCTAAATCAGTTCTTCCACACCCTATTACCTTAATATCTTCACCAGTCATTTTAGATAAAACATTTTCTATTTTATATTGTATAGTTGACTCACCATATTTTTGTTTTTGCCATCCTTTATATCTACTTCCGTCATACTCAATTGTCATTTTTAAATTTCTCATATAGTACCACCTTTAATATATTTTCTTATATACTGTTTATTTTTCTCTAAGGCATATGAAAATAACTAGTAAATCAAAGCTTCTAGTATACTTACTAGTTATTTACAATACCTAAGTATATCTTAATTATATAGTTTATATCAATATAAAGCTATTGTATTCTTAAATAATAATTTTATAAACTTTATTTAACTAAAAAATATCCAATTACTTATTATGACTGAATATTTTCTAGAATTATCATAGTATTACTATTAGGCATCTTCAAAAAGATAACAAGTCAGTATGCCGGTCTATTTTTAAAAACTAACTTAATTCTAATTTTATCATTTTCATCTGTAAAGGTCATATCACCTATAGACCGCATATCTTTATTAACTATTAAAGTATATTTAAATTAGTCCTTACAACACAATTACGCCCATTTGACTTTGCTTTATAAAGAGCATTATCACTTGACTTATAAAGCATGGCAATATCTGTTTTACCATCTGGAATCATAGAAATTATTCCTACGCTCACTGTATATTTTATTGTAACATATTCATTAATTAAACTTTCTTCGATGATTTTTCTTATTCTCTCAGCAATTTTGTCAGAATCGTTTTCATCAGATCCCAAAAGTAAAATAGCGAATTCATCTCCACCGTATCTCCCAAATAAATCATATTCTCTTAGTTGTTCCTTTGTTTTATCAGCAAAATCTCTCAAGGTAATATCTCCAATATTATGCCCATAGGTATCATTAATAGTTTTAAAATTATCAATATCTATAAGTAAAAATGAAATAGGTTCTTTTTTCTTAACAAAGTAGGCTATGCTTCTTTTCGCTCCAGCAATAAAAGTTCTACGATTAAGAATACCTGTCAATTCGTCGATACTTGCCAGTTTCACAAGTTCTAGATCTATTTGTTCCTTTGATAGAATAACAAAACCAGTACTAGTAATTTCCAACATCATTAGCATACTAATGAGAGTTAATGGTCCCGTTTGATAAATACCTTTAATAAATGGATTCATATACTTATATGAACTGATAGCTATGAAAGCTCTAAAAATCAGAAGCACAATTACAAGATAGTATAAAGACCCCATAATTCGCTGAAGTGTAGAAGAATTTTTATTCTTCATAAGGCAAAACCCTGGAAAAGCTATTAATAAAACTATAAAGATTGAGATAACACTAATTCTTATATTTTCAACATTATAGAATACAGTAATACAATTAAAAATGAATATCATAACTATAGTTAAAAAAACATATATTGTTTTTATATTTTTTTCAAAGGCATTTATCAACATCAGTATGGCTATAGACTCTAATGACACTCCAAGCAAAGCTATAGAGTTGGCAATAGAAATAGACATGGGATTTGGGATAGCACCCCTTAAAGCAACAAGACTCCATGAAATTAGCTGAAGAACTTTTGAGGCTGCGAATACATTTATAGATTTATCCTTTTTATGATCAAATCTATATGCCATAATATAGATAATAATAAAAACATTTCCCAAAACAATGGGGATTAAAATAGTTTTCATATCAATATTAAAAACCATATATTATACCTCCAATAAATATAAATTTACTGTATAATTTTATCATTGAATTAGAGGATATACAATTTAATTTCACTTTAAAGCCTAATTCATCACATTTTTAACATTATTTCATAGAATAATTTTGTAGTTAATTTTTGGAGATTAAATCAATGAAATATTACTGTATCTGTCCTTTTACCCTTAATCCAATGCTTTGTCTAATACTTTTTCAATAAATACTCTCACTAGCTCTGGCTCAAACTGAACACCTGCATTTATTTTTAGTTCTTGTATAGCAACGTCTTCTGTTAGAGAACTACGATAGCTTCTTTCACTAGTCATAGCATCATAAGAATCAGCTATGCTTATGATTCTTGATTGAAGTGGTATTTCTTCTCCCTTCAAACCTTTTGGATATCCCATTCCATCCCATCTTTCATGATGAGATAATACATACTCTGCAATTTCTAACATATCATTTACTGTACTGAGTATTCTATATCCTATTTCTGGATGCCGCTTTATTTCTTTCCATTCATCATCTGTCAGTTTTTCCTGCTTATTGAGTATATTTTCTTCTATAGCTATTTTTCCTATATCATGAAGTAATCCAACATTTTTAAGTTCCTCTATTTCACCTTCATCTAAGCCAAGTGCTTCACCCATACTTTTGCATAATTCTGAAGTCCTAAGGGAGTGATGTTCTTCCCTTTTATTTTTTTCGTGAAGGGTACTAATGATAGCATTTATAGTTTTTCCTCTCATACTGGGGCTTTCAAAGAGTTTTTTCTTATACATATGGTCTTCAGCTTTCTTAAAAATTTCTTCAATTTTTTCTTCTTTGTTCTTTTTAGTTTCATATCCAAAGGAAATAGATATATTTACAGAATTTACCTTTTGTGTTGAAGCCATAGCTTTAATACGTTTAATAATTTGTTCTGCTTCATAGGAGCCTGTTTTTGGTAAAAGAATTACAAATTCATCACCACCAAGCCTAGCAGTAATATCATCACATCTACATCCCTTAATAATAATTTCTGCTACCTTTTTAAGTAATTCATCTCCCATAGCATGACCAAAGGAATCATTTATAAGCTTTAACCCGTTTACATCTCCCATAACAATAGTCAAGGGAAAACTTCTTTCTACATCTAATCGCTTTAACTCCTCTTGAAAAAATCTTCTGTTATATAAAACTGTTAGTTGGTCATGGTAGCTTAAATATTTAAGTTTCTGTTCAGAATTAGTCAATTGTTTTACACATGCTTCAAGCTCTTCATTAGCTTGTGATAATTCTTCGTAGCTTTTATTAAGCCTTTTTTCTGTTAAATGGACTTTTTTTAGAAGACCACTTATTAATAGATAAAGAATAGTTGACGTTACAATAACATATAACCAACCTTTATATGTGCCTATAATTAATAGAATACTCTTCTTACGAACAAGCTTGTTTACAATTCTATCTGAAAAATAAATCCAAAGAAACCCAATAACTAAATATATCATACATATTTTAATGCACTCATATTTTAATTTGTCTTTTTCATTGATTCTTAAAATCGAGTAAATTTTTTTTATTATTGATACAAACATAACATCACTCCACTACTATTATATTGAATTAGCTCTCGCTGAATTATTGTCCTTGAATATCCATATATACTATTTACAGTTTAATATATTTCGACCTTTTTTATCAAAATCCTTTAATATTTACTTTTTTCTAAAATCTCTGATATTCATTAAACAATAAAACACCATAGTTTAGTAACTACAGTGTTTTCCCATATAACTCTTTAAATAATATTGTGACATTTATATAAGAAGTTCATCACCTTGGCATCAACGCTCTTTTTTAACTGTTTCACCTTCATAAGGCTTAGGGCTCTATGTGTACAATAACCTCTACATTGTTATTTAATTCTTTTCTCGGAGCATATTCAATTTTATGAGTAAGTCTATGTGAGTCTTCAAGGTTCATCTTAGAATCAGCTAGAATATGCATATCTATGTGCATGTCATCTATGGTTCCACGACTTCTTACCTTATGAACCCATATTATTCCTTTCTGAGCCATTGCAATTTTTTCTATCTTCCCTGTGTCAACTGCTGTACTATCGACTAAAATACCACTACGATTTTACGTGGCCTAGCCTAATAAGAATACTATGAATATATATCAGAAAATTCAATGTTTATCATTTCAATTTTACCATTCTGTGGTTTATTTTTATGAATATTATTTGAATCTATTATAGTTCTAGATGGAAGTTCTATCTTAAATTTGCTACCTTTACCTAGTTTACTTTCCACACTTATTTTACCCCCATGTAACTCAACAATTGATTTTACAAGACATAATCCAATGCCACTTCCTTCAACATTGCGAGCAAAGGATTTATCCACTTGCTTGAATCTTTCAAAAATAATATCTAAATGATCCTTGTCAATTCCTATACCATTATCCTTTACCGATATCTCAACAGTGCCATCTTTATCAAATACATCCACATATATTTCATCCCCTGGCTCAGAAAACTTAATAGCATTAGAAATAAGGTTAAGAATAATCCTCTCAATTTTATCAGTGTCACAAGCAATAATCTTTTCTTCTGTGTCTGTGTCAAAAGTAATGCTCATTCCTTTACTCTGAACATATTCTGATACTGATTGGACAATATCTTCAATAGTATATACTATATTTTCATTAGATAAATTTAATTCAAAAAAACCTGATTCTATCTTAGATAAGTCTACTATATTACTTATAAGCTTTGTTAACCTGTAACAATTTTGTCTTGTACTATAAACAATTTTAGTAATTTTATCCTTATTAGCTATTAAAGAATCATTTTTTAAATATAATTCAAATAATTGAGATGAACTAAAAATTACATTCAAGGGAGTTTTAAGTTCATGTGTTATATTAGCTAAGAATTCCTCCTGCATCTTGAGGTTTTCTTCAATATGACGCTTAGCTTTTATTTCCTTAGTTACATCTATTACAATTACAACGATTTCAGTAACTTCACTTTTAAGTCCCACCACAGGCTGATATATTTTGTTAACAAACATTTCTTTCCCAGAAGCTACTATACTTCTATATTTTATATAGGATGTTTCCTTTTTCTCTAGCATATTTTTGATATGTTTAAGAACATTACCTTTATCACAATCAGGCATAATTTCAGTATAATTCTGTCCTTTAAGAGAAGCTATGGATTTTATTTCTGGCTTTAATCCCTTTACAAAATTATAAGCCTTTTGATTAATATCTGTAATCTTAAAATCTGGATATGATAATCTTAGAACAGGTAAATCAAGGTTGTCTATCATTCTATTTAAAAAATTGTATTGGGTTTTTATTAATAAATTTTCTTCATGTTTTATCTTTTCAGTAACATCACGAAAGCACAATATTCCTGCAATAAAATTACCTTCATTATCATATATTGGAGTACCATTTATATCAGCATAAACAACACTATCATTAATTTTCATAATCATTCTATATCCTAATAGTTTTTCACCATTTATTACTCTTTTAGCTGGAAGATTTTCACAAGTAATTAATCGTTTGTTTACATCCAAATATTCATATTGTTTAAGAGAATCTCCTATCTTATTCACCTTTTCAGATTCAATTAAAAAAGTATCTCTGGCTGCCTTATTAAATGTGGTGTAGTTACTATTCTTATCGAAAATTATCAAACTATCAGACATATTTTCAATAATAGCATCTAACTCCTCTTTTTGCTGTTTAATAATTTTTTCTTTGTTAACTAAATCTGTTATATCGTGCATACATGTTACAACCATGGATACATTTCCGTCTTCATTGAAAATTGGAGATGAACTAACTTCAGAAATTATTTCTTTATGCGGCATCTTTACTAATATTCTCTTATTTTTTTCTATTTTACCTCTAAATGCAGCAATGGAAGGTAATTCTTCAAATGGAATTATATTTCCTTCTAAATCGTAATAAATAATTGCTTTATACGCCTCTTTCATACACATATTTGTATCAAGTTGATAGAGAGTTTTTCTTGCCATTTCATTTATAGGAACTACTCTTCCATCCTTATGTACAATAAATACTTCATCAGATATGTTTTTAATAATAGCTTCTAATTCTTCTTTTTGTTGTTGAATAACTTTAGCTTGTTCTTCACTGTTTTTTCTTAATAATACTTTTTCTGTTACATTTTCTACAGTTGAAATAATATATTTTACTTTACCGTTTTCTATAACAGATATTATGCTATTGTCAATATAATAATTTTCCAAGTTTTTTGTTTGTATTTTTATTTCTTTACCATAAAAAGATTCTCCTGTATTAACAACATTCATCCACACTTCTTTGGCTTTACTACCTTCCCATATATGTACAAATTCGCTTATTTTTTTACCTACAGTAATTTCTTTTTTATCATAAAATTTACCTAATAAATCTAAATAGAGTTGATTTGCTGTAAGAAGTATTGAGTTCGATGCGCTATATATTCCTATACCAACTTTATTATCTGATAAAAGTTTATTAATAACATGGAATTTATTTTCAATACGTGAATTTGCTTTTTCTTTAAAAAAATACATTTTTTCATTTTCACATTCTAAACACTTACAGAAAATAGTAACCTCTCTTGGTTCATATGATTTGGTAAACATATAGCAAATATACTCATCTTGAATACTTTCAAGATATATCTGAGAATTAAGTCTTAACATAGAACTTATCTCATAAAGTGATTTTCCTGTGGACTCATTTCTTGAATAACCAGTAAAATTTATAAACTCATTATTAACTTCAATAATTATACCGTTTTTACTATGTACAAATGGTTCTTGAGTCTTTTTCTTCAAAGTATATTTCATGAATATCCTCCTGCTTTTTATGTATTAATATATATACTTTATTTATCCATCGTAATTTATGATATTTTATCTGAAAACATTTTATCATATTGTATTTTATTTTAATATATTTATCATATCTGTTAATACGACAATATTATTAAGTTCTTCAATAAATAACTAAAATATGTTAATTATTTAAAAATCATGTTAATGCATATATAAAAATACTAATATTTAAATTAAATATGCATCCTGCCCTTTATCGAAACTTTATATAATAACTTAATTTTGATATAATGTAGATGTGAATTTTTATTATGAGGTGAAATCATTTATGTATATATACACTTTAAAAAAATATTGTTTATCTCAAAAATGTTCTCAAGAGGATTATCCTTTTGGTTCTGATGTTATAGTGATCAAAGTTTGTTCTAAAATGTTTGCACTTATTTCTAATAGAGATAATAAAATAAACATTTCTTTAAAATGTGATCCATTTTTAGCTGATAGTTTAAGACAAGACTATAAATATATAATTCCTGGATATCATTTAAATAAGAAACATTGGAATACAATTATTGTAGATGATTCTGTTTCTAAAGAACAAATATACTGCCTAATTGACCATTCCTATAAACTAGTATTTAAAAGCTTATCAAAAAAACAACAGGAACAAATTTTATTAAAATAATAAACTCCTTCATTATTAGACTTAAATTTTTACAAATTCCGGTAAGCAACTAAACTTGAATGCTATTAGTAATTTATAATATAGAATATATTTAAAAAGCTGAGAATATTTAATTTATTCTCAGCTTTTTGTACTAATTCAAAAGTATATAATATTACACAATACCCTATATTCCTTGTCATAGGAAGCATAAATATTTTTATATAAACAGTAAATTTTGACAAAATATATCATTTCCACAATAGTTTATTAATATATTTTCTCATTTTTATAGTAAGTAAGATATATACTATACACCAGTGCTAATAGCCGTAGTATATATTTTTTCTAATAAAGTCAGTGCTCCTGTATATCCAATATAGCTTCTATTAATCACTACTTCAAAAGAAGATGGGCAACTAATCTCTACTATTAAACCCTTTAATTCCTTTATTACGTCTCTTTCCCAAGCTGAAGAAAATATTATAGGTGTGCTGCTTCCAAAATCTGACTCTTTCAATTTCTTTTCAATTATATACCCATCTTCAATAAATTCAACTTCAGTAGAAACATCTTCTGCTAGACTCTTATACTCTTCTCTAATAGCTTGTCTGTACTTTTCTGGTGGATTATCCGTTATAATTTGTTTTACTGGAATCAATCCAAGTTTATTTACTAAAAACTTATTCAAAGCTATATTATATGCACTATCACCTATTACTGCATATTTAGAAGGTAATCCGAACCAAAATTCAGAAAAGAAATCAGAAAAATGATCAAGAAAATAATAATATCTGTCTTCTTCTTTTTCAATAAACTTCTCTGCTGGTTCCTTATTTATTCCAGCAAAATCAACAACCTGACGTATGAATTTCGTTGTTTCTTCTGCTCCAATTGGAATAATAGGTATATGCAGATAAGGTTGATTATATTTCTTTTCTAAGTGTTTAGCTGTTTTAACTCCTACCCAAGGAGAAAGCACTAAATTAAATTGAGCTTTGGGAATGTTCTTCCATTCCTCTACACCTTTACTTTCTGAACCAAATAAAATATTAACTTTAAATCCAGCTCCCTCAAGTATTCTTTTAATTTCAATAAAATCTCCACGCCAATAGGTATTAAAATAAGGGACTTCAGTCCAAAGATTTATTAACCCCTTTTCCTTTTCTCCATCATATTCTCCAACAAATTGATTTATTATAGCCTCAGTAACTATCTCATGACCAATTAAATTATTCCCCTTAAAACCACCAGTTTCTGCATATACAATTGGATAACCTTTTTGTTGATATTTTTTAACAATAGAACCTACATCATCTCCAACGAGTTCTCCAATACAACCGCTTAATACTACAAATAAGTCTCCATCCATTATTTTAAAAGATGATTTTATAAGATCTTCCAACTTTTTAGCTCCACCAAATACAACTTCATTTTCTCCAGCATTTACACTAGGTATAACAGATGCTCCGCTATACCCTCCACCTTGATAACCATTATTATAGGAAAGTATAAAATATTGCTTATCTACACAACCTGGTCCACAATGTACTAAAGGAATACCCTTAGGAATTGCGGCTACAGTATATGCTGCACCTATTGCACAGGCATAACGTGGATGTACTATTGAATTAGTTTGTTCATTAGAATTTAATTTGCCTAACATAATATCTCCCTTTTCACAGTAAAGTTTCTGATTTTTTTTCATCTGAAATTTTTGGTTCTTCTTCATCTAAAATCTCAGGATGTTTAGCAAGAATAAATGGATCTTCTTGATCTAACCACCACTTTGTATATGGTAACTTAACATGTCTCTTTAAATTTTCACCAAACTTTTTATGAGCAAGTACCTCTATTAAAGCTTCTCCTAGTCTAATTATTCCTTGATATCCAAATGGAAGATGTTCATCCCCTAATGGGAATGCAGGAATACCAACCTTTGCAGCTAATGGAGCTAATCCATTATGTCTTATAATTATAAAATCTGGATTAACTCTTCGTAATAATCCATAGAGTTGGAACTGCTGTGTTTTACTTACTGTAAAATTCTTTACATCTCCATAATTATCAACTAAATGTTTTAATGTATCCTGATTTTCATCTCCACTGTCATAAACAGGATCATGATGAAATACTACAGAACCATCTACTGCAATTCCCAATTCCTTTAAAACTGTAATTATACCATGAGCATAAGCTGAACCTGTTGCAACAAATCCCTTTACGCCCTTAAGTTTTTCTTTTAATTCCTCTATTTTAGGTTTAACCCTTTCATGCTCTTTTTTGATGAATTCCTCTACTTCACTTTCCTTATGAACGAGTTTACCTATCTCACGAAGCCAGATATCTGTTCCCTTAAATCCATAAGGCTGTGGTGCTTTAATTTCAGGAACACCATATTCCTGTTCCAGTGCTGCTGCCATATAAGATCCTAATGTAAAACAAAATGTAGCTGTTGCAGCTGCTTCTGAACTTTGAGCCAATTCATCAACAGTAGCCATATCTATTACATAATTTACTCTAAGTCCAATGGGATTTAACATTTCACTAAAATAATCAGTACCCCATAAAGCTATAACATTTATTAAATCCTTTTGTTTTTTAGGATTTTTATTGACAATTTGTCTTAAAATACCGTGTTGAGAAATATCAAATCCTGTACTCCAATGTTTAGACCTAAAGCCTTCACAAGATAATGGAATAACTGGAATTCCTAATTCATCTTCAGCTTCTCTAGCTACACTGGATATATCTTCACCAATAATTGCCGTAGCGCAGGCTGCAGAAATAAAAATTGCTTTTGGTTTAAAACGAACCCATGCATCCTGTATTGATTGTTTTAACTTTTGGGTTGCACCAAAAACCATATCCTTTTCCAAAAGGTTTGTACTTATAATTTGTATATTTTCTACTTTTTTGCCTCTACGCATTAACCCTATTTTATATCCAACATTAAATCTAGGATGAGCCGCTGAACAACCTATAGAGGAATGCTCAATTAAAATAGCATCAGGTATATTTCCCACCTGACATGCAACTATAGACTGGCTGCACATAGTTTGTTGATTAAATGGCATTTTTAATTCACAAAGTTTGCATCCCTTTCCTTTTTCACCACCACAGCTTTTCCCTTTTTTAAGTGCTCTAATTTGATAATTTGATTCTTTTACTAAATCTGATGCAGAACCATCCCAGGCAGTAATTGTTCCTAAACGCTTTTCACGATTTTCAACATCTACAAAATCCAGATTTATCTTTTTTGTTTTTGCCACTTTGTCGTCCTCCATTCATATTTTATATTTACATATACAAAATTTTTCTTTAATAAAATTACTGTTTTCTTCCTATTTCAACTCTTTGAAGTACATTTAAAAGAGTTTTATTGGAACAAAAAAGGTTTTAAATTTAATTCATATAAATTGCAACTCAAATTATATATTCCATCAATAATAGCTAATATACGAACTTTAAACAAAATAGCCATTCTATAATGAATATAATTTATTACAACATATATATTAATTAAATTTAAAACCTCTAGTTTTCTAGTCAGTTCTAAAAAATTTATTATTACCATATAAAATATCATTCTTATTATAGTAATCTTGTCTTCATCAGTAAAACATATTAAACATATAAATTTAATATGTTTTACTGATGAAATAATTATATTCTACCTAAGATTTTTTGTCAATACATATTTTAATCTCGTAACCAAATATAATCCTATATTACCAAAATGTTCTGACATTTTTTTCAAATGTTTCTACCTAATTTACAAAATAGAATTAATTTATTCATATCTATTCCCTATAATTTAAAACAAGTTGTCAAATAAAGCACTAAAACTGAAACTGAAATTATATTAAATACTTTACTCATATATCTTTAATATAATTTCTCAGCAAACAAAAATTTTAGGAGGTTTCACTTTATGAATAAAACAGTTAAATCAATAATTGCGGCACTAGTTGTATCCGGAACTATACTAAGTATTACACCGACTACAGCAAAGGCAGTAGAAATTAAATCTACTACTTCAATGACTCAACAAGCTTGGTTAAAAGATCTTTTAAATAAATATCCTCAATTTAAAAACTGTACAATTACTACTTCAACAAAGCCAGCTACAAATAACACTACACAGGTTGCTAAACCAACAACAAGCACTAATCAACCTTCAACAAACACTAATACTACAACTACGCAACCAGCACAAAATAGCGGACAAGCTTCTACTATAAGTGCTGAAGCAAATGAAGTAATCAGATTGGTTAATGTAGAAAGAAGTAAAAGTGGACTAGCTCCACTTAAAGCTAATGCTGACTTATCCAAAGTAGCAACAGCTAAGGCTCAAGATATGATTGACAAGAATTATTTCAGCCATACTTCACCTACTTATGGTTCACCCTTTGATATGATGACAAAATTTGGTATCAAATACACAGCAGCAGGTGAAAATATTGCCTATGGTCAAAAAACTCCTGCAGACGTAATGAATGGCTGGATGAATTCTCCAGGTCATAAGGCAAATATATTAAATTCTAACTTTACAGAAATTGGAGTTGGAATGGCTAAGGATAAAAATGGAGCTCCTTATTGGGTTCAGATGTTTATAAATCCTGGTAAATAATTATATTTAAATACTATTAGTAGTTTATAATTATAAACTTATATTTAAAAGGCTGAGAATAGCTTATTTATTCTCAGCTTTTTAATTTTGTTGAATTTTACACTTTATACAATCTTTAATATTGCTTATCTAAATCAACCACATTGATTTTAAGTTCTTCACCTTTTAAGTAACATTGAAAATTCCTTATAAATATATCCATAGCTCTTTCCTCATAATTAGCTGTTACCCCAGAAATATGAGGAGTAATTATTGCATTTTCAAAATTCCATAAAGGACTTTCCTTTGGAAGAGGTTCTCCATCAAACACATCTAAACCTGCTCCAGCAATTAAGTCTTCTTCTAATGCTTTAATTAGTGCCTCCTGATCAGTAGTTTCACCTCTACCCACATTGATATAGAAAGCAGTATTCTTCATTTTTTTAAACTGTTCTAACCCGATTATTTTATAGGTTTCTTTTGTGGATGGAAGTATATTAACTATATAGTCACTTGTGCTGATTACTTCATTTAGACCCTTTATGTCAAACATTTTATCCACAATTGATGACGGCTTTCCTGAACGTCGAACACCTAAAACCTTCATACCAAAAGCCTTTGCCAATTTTGCAGTTTCCTCACCAATTACTCCAACACCTATAATTCCAATGGTTTTTCCATGTACCTCCTGTAAATTTCTTTCATATTTCCATTCATTTTTAAGCTGATTTCTAAGATAAAGATGAATACTCCTTGTAAAATTAAGTATCATAGCAAATATTGTCTCTGATATAGGAAAAGCATGCACTCCACTAGTATTAGTAATCATAATATTTTGTTTTTTAAGTTTTTGTAGTGGCATATTGTCAACACCTGCACCCCATGATTGTATCCACTTTAATTGTGAATTAGATTTAAAACACATTTTGGCAATATCATCTTTCCATCCAATAATTACTTCAGCCCCCTGAAGCTGAGGCATGTAGATAGCTTTTTCTTTTCCACTAATTATTTCCCAATCAGGTGCAAGTGACTCTAATTTAGTCAAATATTTTTCGGACGTATTTCTTAAAATAACAAGTTTACGCATTTATACTCACCTTCTCAATTATACTTATAAGTAATATTTAATAATTTTTGTTAAACATCCCCACTAACTTATATGCCTTATTTAATTACATTATAATATTTATTTTTTGAATTTTCTATAATATTTATAATTAAGATGCTATTTTAACTGTCTACTATAAGGGTAGCATATCAAACTATAATAAACTTTATCTATAAATAATAAAAGGCACCTACAATTTTTCACTATTGTAGATTACCTTTATTATATTACTGTAAATAATTCTTTCATTATAATAACTTTAATATTGCTTATCCAAATCAATTATATTGATTCTAGAATCTTTACCATTTAATTAAATAGTTTCAGCTATTTACAAATTATCTTATTATGATATCATAATTGTAAATTTAAAATAAAGCAATATCACATAAATTCAACATAATTATTTGTTAATTGTTCCATACTTTCTTGTTATTATTTAAATATCCATAAGGTAACTTAAATTTAATTTTATTTTATTAATAGATTAAGAGGGGTGTAACATATGAATATTATTAAAAATATTTACAATATCTTTATGAATAATGAAAAACTTAAACATATTATAAGATTTGGTTGTGTAGGATGCTTAAATACTATGTTTGACTTTGGAATATTTTCTCTGCTAAATAGTTTATTTGGTATTAACTATATTATAAGTCAGATAATCTCTTATTCTACTGGTACTTTAAATAGTTATATTTTTAATAGATTTTGGACTTTTAATGATACGAGGACTAATAAGAAGACAACAAAAGAAATTGTTCAATTTATTGTTGTTAATTCAGCTTCACTTGGCGTAAGCCTAATAGGCTTACATATATTAATGCAAGATATTTCTATGAATTCTTTTTTTGCGAAAATTATTTCAATGATATTAGCTCAGGTAGTTAATTTTTTAGGCTACAGATTTTGGGTTTTTGGTAGAATAGTAAAATCAATACCTCATACTAAAAAGACAGCGTAAACAAAGAGAGCTTCTTCGTTTCCCATGAAGCTCTCATAAAAATTCTATTTTTCACAAAAATTATATTCTACTTAGCAGGTTGTAGTTCACTTTCAATTACCCATTGGTGGTTTTTTACTTCTTTACTACCATCTGTTGGTTTATAATCTACCATATAAGCTGGTCCTTCAACCACTTGAACAATTTTAGCTTTTACACCTTTGCCACCCATACCACTCATATGTCCACTTTTTAATGTAAGCTCATCTCCAACAGCATAATTCTCACTTGAACTATCTTCTAACTCTTCTTTAATTACCCATCTGTGATTTTTAACTTCAGTACCACCATCAGAAGGTGTGTAGTCTATTGCGTAAACGGTTGTTTTATAAACACCTGAAACAGTTCCTTTTGCTCCTTTCATGCCTTTCATATGATCTGTATTAATAATGACACTTGTACCAACGGTATATGCAGCATTTTTTTCTTTTGTAAGATTATCTACTGATGTCATGGATTCACTATGCTTTGATGTACTTGAACTACATGCACTTAATACGAGAACAAGCATTAAACTTGTCACAACCATAATTATTTTTTTCAAAGTATATCATCCCCTCTATTTTTCTTCATTAATAATTGAATTTGTTAATAATTATATCAGAAATATATGTAGACATAATGAAGATTGATAAGTGTGTATCTCTATGTAAACTCATTTTTATTCCATACCAGCACATATCTCTTAATACATTTTATTGTAAAAAATATTATAAAATTGTTTGATATATAATATTTAATTTTATTAAAATTGGTAACCTATGATACATATTTTTTATTAATAAAAGACTTATACTATGGTTAAAGAATATCAAAGAGGTGAATGCTAATGAACAAT
>NZ_BAEV01000061.1 GCF_000246895.1 Clostridium arbusti SL206
GCAAAAACCTATGTCTGCACTTTTACTTATTACCTGCTGCATAGTTTTGTCTGCAACCCATGCTAAAATACAGGTATAATTTTAGTTCTTAATAAATAAAAAATGGCAATTAAGCTACTCTATTACAGTTTATATTATTTTAATTTATATTTTTAAATGTGTACTGTAATAAAAGTTTATATTTATATAATAAAAACTAACTATAAAACATACTATATTTTTAGCTGCTTTATTTATACTAATCCATACTTCATCATATACTAATTATTCCCACCCTTAAATATCGTGTGTTATTTTCTCTTCTATACCATTAAACTTATATCTATACTGTATATATCTAATATCTATCTTCAATTTTACTTTAATTAAAACTATGGATATAATCTTCTATGATTTTATTACCATTATTTTTTCAATCCTTGAGTATCCGAAATATCATAATGTGCAATTAAACTATCTCTTAAAATTGAAATATTTTCTATTCGTTAGTTAATATAATCGAAGTCTACTTTCAAATCTCTCAGAATTGATCTCACACAGCTATTATTACAAGATTTGCTCACAAAAGCTCGTAAATATTTCATTCCACAATTTCGCTTATTATTTAAGTCTGTGACCTTTATTGCTATTTTTGATTACATAGTTATATACCATTAATTCAAGATCATTGAGACTTTGAATTTCTTCATAAGTAAACACACCACATCCCCCAATATCTCCATTTTATTTCTTATCCTATATAAACAGAATCTACCATAAGAAAATTCTATACGTTATCATAATTATTTTCAATAAGTTAATAACACGCTAATATATTATTCACTATTTATTAACAATATATAACGATTACTGTTTATTTTTTTAATTGCACTTTCATTTATAAAATACTATTATAATACTATAAAATAATTGTTAGGAGTGATAATTTATGAAAAATTTATTTAATTCATTTGTAAAAAATTTTTTTGATGGTCTTGTTATAGTTGCTCCATTGTCTGATTTTAATATTATAAAGCTTAATCCATCTTATTTAAATGAATCAATAGTAGAAGAAGAAGTTAAAAAAACTGCATAGAAATATGTTGATTTTTAACTATTTGATAAACATCATTAATACTACTCTGTGAGATATTAAAATGTGGTTTTGTTATTGCCAGTGTAAAATTAATTAAACAGTTTCACAAGTGTTAACACAACTGCTTCTTTCTTATAGTAATAATAACCAAAAGTCTTTCTTAAATTATCAATAGGGTAATGCCCATCGTTCTCACTTATAAATAAAAACGGTGGATATTACCCTATTATGTTGCTGGCAATTTTATTTTGATGTTATTTCTTCAGGTGAAATAACATAATTATATATATTTATATCTTTCATATCCCCTTTGTAGTATTCAGACAAATTATCGGATTTTCCAATATAGGAAATGTCTGATATAGCTGCAGTATCTAGATTTACTGTATCAGAGGCCTTAACTTTCCCATCTATATAGAGCTTTTCTTCTCCCTTAGCATCCCAAGTTACAGTTATCTTATGCCATGCATTGCCATTGTACTTATCATTTGTTACAAAATTTACAGTTTTGGAATTAACCTTCATATTAAATTGTACCTTTTTATCCTTTGTAAAACTCAAACTATAATTGTTAGCAGAATCATTGCTTTTTCCATACATTATAGTTCCGCTTTCGCTTTTAAAGTTCTTGCCACTATTTACCCATGCAGTTATAGATCCTTTACTACTGTTAAATAGATTACTAGGTAATTTAATAGTAGAATTTTCATTTCCATTAAAGGATTTAACTCCATCTATTATTCCACCATATTGTAAATTGTCGAATGTACTATCTGCCTGAAACATATTTCCATTATTTATATTTACATGATCCATCTTTACATTTTTAACATACTGTGCAAATAACCCTTTGTCGGCAGTTACATTTATATTTGATAAAGTTACACCATCTACAGGCATCTCCTGAAGTCCCTGAAAAAAAGAAGCTTCCTTTGCACCAATAGCAGTTATATTCTTAAAAACTAAGTTTTTAATTGTAGGTGTTGTTTCATCTACAACTCCTGTGTAAGGAAGAGGAGCACCATTAGATGAATAGTTAGAATTAATATTAAATGCATCACTTGATATATTTTTCATCATAATATTGTCGAAGACAACATCTTGTATAACTCCACCTCTGCCTCTAAGTGTCTTCAGTCTAACTCCTATATTTGTGCTATCAAATATATCATCTTTTATATTTATATTATTTATGCCACCTGACATTTCACTTCCTAGAGTCACCCCACCATGTCCATGAAGCATTAAAGAATTTCTTATTGTTATGTTTGAA
The DNA here is from genome assembly GCF_000246895.1 of Clostridium arbusti SL206. Lineage (GTDB taxonomy): Bacteria > Bacillota > Clostridia > Clostridiales > Clostridiaceae > Clostridium_I > Clostridium_I arbusti. The sequence continues at coordinate 2,349 of NZ_BAEV01000061.1, forward strand.
CTTGGTATTCCTATTTTTCTACCTTCTGCATCTTTTCCAGATTTAATTGCAATACAGTCATCTCCTACATCAAATGTTGTATTAACCACAAGTAAGTTATCAACAGAGTCTGGATCCAATCCGTCAGTATTTGGAGAATCAACAGGACTAGAAGGATTCTTTACATTAACATCTGCTATGGTAATATTTTTACTATACAAAGGATGAATTGTCCATGATGGTGAATTTTGGACTTTGACTCCCTGAATTAATACACCATCGCAGTTTATTAATTGAATAGTTCTTGGTCTTGCAGTTTGTTTAGTTGGGTCAGTTGCTTTTGGGTTATCCCACCATAATCCCATATCAAAGTTCACGGCAGTAGATTTATCACCATTATATTTTCCCATGTTGTAGTCATATTCACCGCTAACATTAACTTTATTTACAGGATATCCATAAGCATCTTCTGTTTCTCCTGCAGCTGCTTCCTTTATTGGTCCTGCATTACCATCAATAGTACCTTCACCGATTATGTTAAGATTTTTAGCATCAATTGCGGTTATAATACTCATGTAAGATTTAAAGGAAGTACCTTCCCATCTACTATCGATAATTTTATAATCAGATACATCACGGCTTGCAAGTATAGTTGCTCCTTTTTCAATATTTAGTGTCATATCGCTTTTTAATTTAAGTGGAGCTGTATAATAAGTTCCCGCCGGAATTACTACCACTCCACCAGGAGTACACGCGTCAATTGCATCTTGAATAGCCTTACTATCCTTAGTTACACCATCTCCAACAGCACCATAATCTTTTACATTAAATATTTTACCTTCATTACTTGTTATTACAGATATTTGCTTACTTGACTTTGATACATTGCCAGAAGCATCCCTTGCCACAACTTTAAACTTGTATTTAGTGTTTGGCTTCAATCCAGTTACAGTGTAATTGGTTTTTGCGACATCATATTGCTTAAGATAATCAGAGCTGCCTATTTTACTTCCGTTTTCATATATATCATAACCTTTTACTCCAGCATCATCTGAGGACTTATCCCATATAAGCCCTATAGTAGATGCTGTCTTGCTAAAAGCTGTAAGATTTTGTGGCGAAGTAGGTGCCACACTATCAGTAGACGTTTTCATAGCAGCGTTTACCTCTGTAGCCGCTACAGGATAATATGGTAATGCTGTAAAGAACAGCAATGCTGCACTTAATGATGCAGTTAGATACATTTTCCCCTTTAAATTCATAAAACTATTCCCCTTTACAAAATTCTATTTGAAAAGTATTTAATTTTCCATAATAATAGCTGTCATAAGCACTGTAGCTATACTTTTAGATAAATTATCAACCTTTTCTTTATTTTCATAATTTTATACCCTTATAGTTTGTATACTATCTTTTGAAATCTACATTCTCAAGTTTTCTTTCATATAAAATAAAACTTGAGAATGTAGAAATAAAAGTTTTAGTAAACATTATTTGAAATATAATTATTTATTTTATAATGTTACCCCATTTTTGAATATAGCTATCTCCCTTATATGATTTTTCTCATTATTAGCTAATTCTCCATTGGCTATATTAATAATATAGTTAATAAACTCTTCCATAAGTTCATCCATGGTTTTATCCTTAATTAGATCTCCTGCATTAAAATCTATCCATCTTTTCTTTTTTTCGTATATCTGACTATTGGTTGACACTTTTATAGTTGGTACAAAAGTTCCAAAAGGTGTTCCTCTACCTGTAGTAAATAAAACCATATGACAGCCTGCTGAAGCAAGGGCAGTGGATGCTACCAAATCATTACCAGGAGCACTTAGAAGGTTTAATCCCTTTTTATTTAAAGTTTGTCCGTATTTAAGTACATCCACAACCTGTGAGCTTCCTGATTTTTGAGTACATCCAAGAGATTTGTCCTCTAGAGTAGTTATACCTCCTGCCTTATTTCCTGGTGAAGGATTTTCATATACAGGTTGATCATAACCCATAAAATATTTTTTGAAATCATTTATAAGGTTTACTGTTTTATTAAACACTTCTTTATCCTTAGCTCTATTCATAAGAAGCGTTTCTGCTCCAAACATTTCCGGTACTTCCGTTAACACAGTAGTACCACCTTGTGAAGTTAAAAAGTCTGAGAACTTACCTAAAAGGGGGTTAGCTGTAATTCCTGAAAAACCATCTGAGCCACCGCATTTAAGTCCTATATTTAATTCTGACAAAGGTACTGCCACTCTTTTATCTTTCTTAGCATTCTCATAAACTTCTTTTAGAAGTTTAATTCCTTCTTCCACTTCGTCTTCTACCTCTTGTGATATTAAAAATCTGATTCTATTTTTATCATAAACTTCTAAGGATTTTATGAAATCACCCATGGTATTATTTTCGCAGCCTAATCCAAGAACTAGTATACCTCCGGCATTTGGATGCTTAACTATATCTCCTAGTATTGTCATTGTGTTAAAGTGGTCATCTCCAAGCTGAGAGCATCCATAATTATGTTTAAATACCTGTACTTCAACATTAGTTTCTTCTTGAAATTTTCTAGCAATAGCATCAGCAATTCCATTAACGCAGCCTACAGTTGGTACTATCCATATTTCATTTCTTATTCCAACTTTGCCATTTTCCCTAACATAACCATTAAAAGTTAAGTTTCTATGCTCAAAATCAATCTTGAGGTCCTTTTTATTATAATCGTAATCCTTTATTCCATCCAAATTTGTTTTTAAATTGTGTGAATGAACCAATTGTCCTACTTTTATATTTTCAGTAGCATGACCTATAGGAAATCCATATTTAATTATGTTATCTCCTTTTTTAATATTATCAACAGCTATTTTGTGACCTCTTTTTATGGAATCTTCAATTGTTATTTTTTTATTATCGATTTCTATAATATCAGCTTTATTCAAATCAGTTAAAGCTACAACTACATTATCCTTTTCGTTGATCTTAAAAAAATTCTTCATGCTTTATACCTGCCTTTGTCATATTATAGATTTAATAGCTCCTGCCATACCTAGTTTTTCAATTTGCATTAAATAATCTGTAACTTTATCAGTTAATCCATCTATAGTATTTAAATCAAGTTTCCAATTCTTTTTGTAACCTAGCACAGTGCTTACTAATTCTTTATATCCTTTTTCTGTTCCATCACATTTTGACCATACATCACTATATAGCTTTAATACATCCTCACTATCTGATAATTTTATATCTTCATTTCCTCTTTTACCCTTATAAAATTCTATTAAGGCTGCCAAAGAAAATACAAATTTTTGTGGTAATTTATTTTTAGTTTTAAAATACTCTAATAGTGATGGTAAATCTCTAGTTTCAAATTTTGACATAGCGTTTAAAGCAATACTCATAAGATAATGATTTACAAATGGATTCATAAATCTTTCAAGCACAGCTTTTGCAAACTCGTTTAATTCTTCTTCTGGTAGATCAAGAGTTGGAATTATCTCATCATATATTAATTTTCTTAGATAATTACCTACTTCTTCACTCTCAACAGCCTGCCCAACTGTGTCTAATCCATATAAATAGGCTACTGGAACTAAAGCTGTATGTGCACCATTTAATATTCTTACTTTTCTTGTTCTGTAAGGCGTAACATCATTAACTATTTTTACATTTAAGCCTGCTTTTTCAAGGGGAATTTCATTACCTATCCATGCCGGTCCTTCAATTACCCATAAATGAAACTGTTCACCTACATCAACCAGATTATCCTCATAGCCAAGTTCTTCATTTATTTCATTTATGGTATCTCTAGGATATCCTGGTACAATTCTATCCACTAAGGTACAACAGAAAGTATTAGCTTCCTCTAACCATGTTTTAAATTCTTTTTCAAGATTCCAAAGTTCTATAAATTTAAATATTACATTTTTAAGTTTTTCTCCATTTCTATCTATAAGTTCACATGGAATTACAACCATTCCTTTATCCTTGTCACCTTTAAAAAATTTAAATCTTCTATATAAAAATGCTGTAAGCTTACCAGGGTAACTATTTTGGCAGGTATCCCCCAATTTATCATTTTCATCAAAGGCTATTCCTGCTTCTGTAGTATTTGAAATCACAAATCTAAGTTCAGGATTTTCTGCAACTTTTAAATAATCTTCATAATCAGTATAAGGATCAATACATCTGCTTACACTATTTATTACCGAATGCTCTTTAACTGCTTTTCCTTCTTTTATCCCTTGAAGATATAAAGTATATAATCCATCTTGTTCATTTATCCTACGAATAATCCCATTTTTTAGCGGTTGAATTATTACTACGCTGGTGTTAAAGTCTGCTTCTTTATTCATCTTATCAACTTGCCAGTCCACAAATGCCCTAAGAAAATTTCCCTCTCCAAACTGTATAATTCTTTCTGGATAATTATACTTTTTATATTCTTTAAAATTTTCCTTATTTAATTTCATAATATATGCCTCCATTATTTTTTATATTATTCTATACTTTTTATATTAATTATTTTGAGGTTTTCTCTGGTGTAACTCTTTAATAATTTCTGAGAATTTAGCGTCAGAAAGATTATATAATACACCTAATACAATAGCGGCTAAAGCTAATGCCACTGCTGGATACAGCATTAATAATCCCTTTATTCCAATCAATGTATGGGCACTTTGTTTTGCATTTGCCACATATCCAACTAATCCCAATCCTATACCTGAAGCAAATCCTGATATTGATTGAGCAATTTTTCGAGAAAAATTGAAAACTGAATAGGTAATACCCTCTCTTCTCTCACCATTTTTCCATTCTCCGTAATCAATAGAGTCCGATACAAAAGCCCATGTAACGCCATTTGGTATACTTATACCAATGAACGCAATAGTAGCAAGTATTATAAATGCAACAAAATGAGTTCCTGGCAATAAGAAATTAATGGTATCTGCAACAACACTAGTTAAAAATCCTATGACAGCAGTTCTCTTTTTACCAAATTTACTAACTAATTTAGGTAAAAATGAAACTCCAAGTACTGAACAACCTATAGTGAAAAAGTTTACATAAGCTACCAATCTTACATTTCCCAAATTGTATTTGCAATAATATACAATCATAGCTGTTTTTATGTTGTAAGCAGAAATTGAAAATATAGTCATAAGAATTAAAGTTAATAATGCTCTGTTATGAAATATAGCATTACTTATTGTACGTAAAGTAATTTTTTCTTCAGATTTAACATCATGAACTACAACTTCTGTGGTATTTTTATAAGTAGCATAAAAGGAACATACCCCCACGATACCCATTACTGCAGTAATTACTGGAAATCCTATTCGTGGATTACCAAATAAAGTTATTAGTGGTATAAATATTACTCCAGTAATTAATAATGCTCCTGAAGAACCAATCTGTCTAAATGTAGCTAATGCCGTTCTTTCTTGAGTATCCTGAGTTATAACAGAACCTAAAGATCCATAAGGTACATTTGTAAAAGAATAAAGAACTCCCCACAACATATAACTTACGTAAGCAAATAGCAATTTTGATCCTGGTGTTCTACCTGGGTTAGTAAAGGTTATCACAGTCATTATGGCTAACAAAATACTTGATATAAACATTATTTTTTTGAATTTACCATTTTTACCTGGTTTCCTAGAATCTACAAAAGCTCCTGCCAAAGGATCTATAAAAGCATCAAATAATTTTGTAATTAAGAATATACTTCCTGCTGCTACTGCTGCTATTCCAACTACATCTGTATAGAATTGAAGAAGATAAGCCTGGCCTAAGTCAAACATAAAACCATTTCCAAAATCACCAAGACCATAGGATATTTTTTCTTTCAATGTTAGTTTTTTCTTCTTATCATTTTTCATATTAATATTGCCTCCCCATTATAATTAACACATTAATTAAACGCAATATTTGAAACTTTTAATATATAATTAACTTGATTATATTTTTACAATTAAATTAATGTTCACGTTAACAATTGTAAATAAATTAAACTGCCAAACTTAATTGATTTTTTTTACCGACTCTCTTATAATTAGCTCGGTTTTAATATATACCTTTTGCCCTGATGTATTTGGATTTTTAATTAATCCCAATAACCTTTGTGATCCAACTACAGCTATTTTATTTGAAAGTTTTCTTACAGTTGTCAGTGGAGGAAAAACATAATCACAAAATATATTATCATCAAAACCTATAATTGAAATATCCTGTGGTACCTTTAATCCACTCTTTTTAACAGCTTTTAATGCTCCAACCGCCATATCATCATTAGAACAAAACACTGCAGTAGGTATTTTAGATAAGCTTAATAATTTTTTCATAGCTTCATACCCGCTATCTACATTGTATTCTCCCTGTACAATATAATCATTATTAATTTTTATACCACTATTTATAAGGGCATTAATGTATCCTTCTTTTCTAAAGGATGTTGACTTAAAATTTTGTGCACCCTCAATTATAGCAATATCATTATGTCCATTATGAATTAAATAATTTACTGCCTCATAAGCTCCGTCTTTCTCAGCAGATAAAATATTTATAACATTATCTGCTTCAATTTCTCTATTTAAAACTACTAAAGGTATATTCTTATTTATAACTTCATATATGAATAGATTATCACTTTCGCTTTGACTTATTAAAATAATTCCATCAAATCTTTCTTTAGTTATATAACTTAAATCCTTGCAATCATCTATACCCTTAATAACTAAATTGTAGCTTTGGCTAACAATACTATTTACACCATTTATAGTCTCATAAAAGAAATCAGGAGAAGTACCTTTGTGAATTGTTGAAAAAAACAATCCAATATTATAAGATCTATTCAAAACTAAACTTTTAGCACTATAATTTGGCACATAGTTTAATTCATTTACTATATACATTATTTTTTGTTTTGTTTTTTCGTTTATAAAGGGACTATTATTTAACGCCCTTGAAACAGTTGTATGAGATACATTGGCCATTCTAGCAATATCCTTTATAGTAACACCCATGATTCTTCTATCACACCTTCCAAGTAACATATTCTAACATAATAATATCATAATAATTCCTTATAAACTACTTTATTTAAGTTATTCAAATTATTTTATTTATATATCCATTTCAAAATAATTTTGTGCATTCTTATAGCATATATTTTCTACTATATTTTTTAACAATTCATCATCATTTGGCACCTCGCCATTTTCAACTAAATCTCCAATAAATTCGCACAATATTCTTCTAAAATATTCATGTCTAGTGTAAGATAAAAAGCTTCTTGAATCCGTAAGCATTCCAACAAAACTTGATAACAATCCAGTACTAGCTAATGCTTTCATTTGCTCAATCATTCCATCTTTACTATCATTAAACCACCAAGCTGCTCCAAGTTGGATTTTCCCTAAAATTCCACTACCCTGAAAACATCCCATTAAAGTAGACAATTTATAATTATCATTTGAATTTAAACTATATAAAATTGTTTTTGGAAGAGAATCAGTTTTCTCTAAGCTGTCAAGTAATCTTGATAAAGGATAAGTAATATTGTTATCATTAACAGAATCAAATCCCGTATCTGGTCCCATTTTATCAAACATTCTGCTATTATTATCTCTAAATGCATTAATGTGAAGTTCCATTACCCAACCCAATTTAGAATAATGTTCTCCTAAAAATTTCATTGTATAAGTTCTATATTTTGTTTCTTCTTCAAAGGTAATCTGGCTACCTTGTAAAGCTTTACTAAAAATTTCAGAAACTTCTTCTATTGTAGCTTCCAAATAAGGTACATAATCTAATGCATGATCAGAAACTCTACACCCAACTGAATGAAAGAAATTTATTCTATCCTCCATAGCATTTAAAAATTCTGTATAATTATCTATATGTTTTTTAGAAACTTGACCTAATTTTTTAATCCAATCCACAAAACCAACTTTATTTATATTGAGAGCTTTATCTGGTCTAAATGCTGGAAATACTTTTGTATTAAAATCGTTATCATCTTTAAGTTTTAAGTGATATTCAAGAGAATCTGTTGGATCATCTGTTGTGCATATTGCCTTAACATTGGATTTTTTTATTATTTCTCTTACAGTAAAATCATCTTGCTCCAATAATTTATTTGCTTTTTCCCATATATTCTTAGCATTTTCTTCATTTATTACTTCATCTATCCCAAAATATCTTTTTAATTCTAAATGTGTCCAGTGATATAGTGGATTACCTATTGCACTTTGAAGAGCTTTTACATAAGATAAAAATTTTTCATAATCAGTAGAGTCACCAGTTATATATTTTTCATCTATACCAAAGCTTCTCATAAGTCTCCACTTATAATGATCACCATAAAGCCAAGCCTCTGTAATATTTTTAAATTTTTTATCATCACATATCTCTTTAGGGCTTATATGGCAATGATAATCTATAATAGGCATTTTCTCTGCATAATTGTGGAACAATTTTTGTGACGTCTCTGTATTTAATAAGAAATCCTCATTCATAAAATTTTTCATATATAATCCTTCTTTCTACAATATGTTAGTTTTTGTTAACGTTAACAACTCCTACAACTATATTATATTCGAGATACTTCTAAATATCAATAGTTTTTTGTTAACGATAACATTTTTTATACCTTCTCACTTATTCTTTTAACTACTCGCAAATTCCATCATACAAGTACTCTATATATTCTAAATCCAAATTATTATTTTTAATGCTCCTAAATTCAAAACTCTCTCTTAAAATAGGTTGCTATTACAAAAAATGAATCTGACTTAATTATTGCTACAGCGGGTGGTACAAAGTTAATATAATTTTAATATATGTCAATAATCTAACTACAATGATTTTTCTAAATCGTTGATCTCCTTTAAACTATATATTTTTAATTTAACCCAAAGAAAAGGTATACTGTTAGAACAGCGTACCTTTCTGATATTTATCTATATATTTTAACTCCCTCAATGATCTCTCAAATTTCTTTCTTAATTCAATGACTATAGCTTGCATACATTTATAAATTTATATCTTTGAGAATAGTTTTAAAAATAGCGTAAATATCAATACTTATAGCTGAAGACGTAGAATTCATGTAAAGTATATTATTTATTATAACTGCTAACATTATATTTAATAATTATACTAAACTCTTTCCATTTGTTGAAATTACTTCTTTATACCAATAAAAGCTCTTTTTCTTATATCTTTCTAATGTTCCAGTTCCATCATCATTACGATCTACATAGATGAATCCATAACGCTTTCTAAGTTCTGCAGTTGATGCACTAATAAGATCAATACATCCCCAGGTAGTGTATCCCATTACTTCAACACCGTCTTCTATTGCTTCACCTACTTGAACCAAATGATCATTTAAATACTTAATTCTATAATCATCAATTACTGTTTTATCTTCATTTTCATCTGTTACTAATTCATCCACAGCACCTAACCCATTTTCCACAATGAATAATGGTTTTTGATAACGATCATATAAAAGATTAAGAATATAACGCAATCCCTGTGGATCTATTTGCCATCCCCAATCTGAAGCTTCAAGATATGGGTTAGAAATACCTGAAATAATATTTCCAGCTCCATTTCCTGCTTTCTTTTTTTCAGAATCTGCCGTAGCACAGGAACTCATGTAGTAACTAAAGGAAACAAAATCCACTGTATTTTTAAGTATTTCCTCGTCTCCAGGTTCCATATATATCTTAATATTATTATCTTTAAAATATCTATTCATATATTTAGGATATGCTCCTCTTACGTGAACATCTGCAAAATATAAATTTTCTCTGTCCTGTTTCATTGCTTCAAGTACATCACTTGGATTAGGAGTCAGTGGATAATTTGGTACACCAAGAATCATGCATCCAAATTTTGCATCTGGTATCATTTCATGACCAATTTTAACTGCTAATGCACCTGCTACTAATTCATGATGAATTGCTTGATATAAATCTTGCTTTGTTAACTTTTCTTTATCTGTAAATATACCTCCGCTCATATATGGCTGATGCAGTACTGAATTAATTTCATTAAAGGTAAGCCAATATTTAACCTTATCTTTATATCTAGCAAAAATTGTTCTTACATAATTCTCAAAGAACCCTATTAACTTACGATTTACCCAACCATCATAATTCTTAGAAAGGGCAAGAGGAGTCTCATAATGAGAAATTGTAACCAATGGTTTAATTCCATATTTTAAACATTCATCAAATAAATCATCATAAAATTGTAATCCCTTCTCATTTGGTTCTTTATCATCACCATTTGGGAATATTCTAGACCATGCAATAGATGTTCTAAATGTTTTAAAACCCATCTCAGCAAATAATTTAACATCCTCTTTATACCTATGATAAAAGTCAATGCCTATTAATTTCATGTTATCTTCTGTTGGGTCCTCTGTAATTGGTCCCATAATACCTTTGGGTGCAATATCTTGTGTTGACAAACCTTTACCCTCTTCATTGTATGCACCTTCACATTGGTTAGCTGCTACTGCACCTCCCCATAAAAAACCTTTCGGAAAACTCTTTGCCATCTTTACATTACTCCCTTCAAATCTATAAAATTATTTTATAGTCTTAATTAGTTCATCTTTTTCTTTTACATCTTTATCAATAATAGAGAAAACATCTTTATAGTCATTTGTATTAGTGACAATTACTGGTGTAATAATATCATATCCTGCTGCTTTAATAGCTTCCATATCAAATTCTACTAGCAAATCTCCAACCTTAACTCTTTCATCTTTTTTTACATGTGCTGTAAAATATTTTCCATCTAATTTTACCGTATCTAAACCAATATGAATTAAAATTTCTGCCCCATCGTCTGATATAAGCCCAATTGCATGTTTTGTTTTAAATAATGCTGAAATGGTACCATTCACTGGTGAAACTACCCTTCCTTTAGAAGGTATTATTGCTGCACCTTTTCCCATAATTTCTTCTGAAAAAGTAGGATCGTTCACTTGACTAAGAGCTACTGCTTTTCCTTCTATTGGCGTCAAAATTATAGAATTAGTTGTATTAGAAGTACCATCCTGGCTAAGCACTGTATTTCCTACTGTTTCTACTGTATCATCATATTCTTCCTCTTCTTCTACTGGATCGTCAAAACCAATAATCAAAGTTGCTACAAATGCTACAACAATAGCAATTGCCCCTGTAATCAAAGCATTTATAAAGTTGGAACTATTGTCTTTAGACACAAATTGGGCAATTGATGCGATAGATGGTGTTGCAAATACATAAGCTTTCAAGGATACAAAACCTGAATAGATACCAGCCACTCCACCTGCAATAATACAAGCAATCATAGGTTTCTTTAGACGAATTGTAATTCCATACATAGCTGGTTCAGTTACACCTGCTAGTAATGCAGAAACACCGGAAGCACTTGCAACTTGCTTTTAAACTTTTATTCTTTGTTTTTAATGCTACAGCCATACATGAAGCTCCTTGTGCTAAGTTAGAAGCAAGCATTGCAACAAGAAGAAGAACATCATATCCAGGATTAGTTAAATTTGTAAGTGTCATTGGTACGAAGGCCCAGTGCATGCCTGTCATAACAATAAATGGCATAAAAGCTGATAATAATACAACGGCTAGCACTCCTGCTTTATTATAAATTATATACATAATTGATGACAATCCCTTACCAATAATAGCACCTATTGGTCCAACTAAAGTTAAGGCCATTGGTACTGTAACTAATAAGATAATCATAGGTTTTAAAAAGCTCTTTGCGAAAGATGGTGTAATTTTATCTGCAAACTTTTCAATATAAGACATAACCCATACAATCATAATAACTGGAATAACCGAATAAGTGTAAGTTGCTGCGGTTACCGGCAGCCCAATAAAGGAAATAGGTTTACCAGCATTAACTAAAGAAATAAAATCAGGGTGTATCATAACTGCAGCCACTGCTACTGCTAAATAAGCATTGGTTTCGAATTTTTTAGCAGCGGAAATTGCAAGAAGCACTGGTAAGAAATAAAATGCACCATCACCCATTGTAGATAAAATAGTGTAGGTTTGGCTTTTATCTGATAATACTCCACTTAAATGTAAAAGTACAATTAAAACTTTAATCATACCAGCACCCATAATAGCTGGAATAATAGGTGTCATACAACCTGATATAACATCTAACAATGTTGACAAAATATTTTGTTTAGGTTTATTATCTTTTTCGGAATTAGTTGCTTTTGATTTCTGAAAATTTCCCAATTTTAATAATTCATTATAGCAAACTGCTACATCATTTCCTATTATAATTTGGTATTGGCCACCTTTTTTCATAACGCCCATAACGCCCATAACGCCCTTAATCTTTTTTATTTGCTCGTCATCAACGATATTTTCATCTTTTAGGTGAAAACGAAGTCTTGTCATGCAATGCATAATACTATTAATATTGTTTTCACCACCTAATTTTTCTAAAATTTTCTTTGCTGTTACTGAATAATCCATATTTGTTATTCCTCCAATCAAAAATTTATTTTAATGGAGTATAGCCCATAATACAGTTTCCTGCTTACAGTAACAATCCCACATTTAACTCTTTCTTTAATTATATTACCTTTATTTTAATAAAAAAAACCTAAGCTTATATAGATGAGCGCTCATCTATATAAACTTAGGTATAGCCTGCTTTACCAGTAACAATCCTGTAACAATCCTATAACAATCTCTACTCGTTATGTAACGGATATCATACATCAAGTATTCTTGTCAATAGAAATCTTTTTTTCTAGTAAATGTTTTAAACACCCTTCATGCTGCTGATAATCATAAAGAACTCAAACAACATACTACTTACGTAATTGGAGCAGGGTTGAAAATACACAAATCATTATATAATTTCAATTCTTCCGCCAAAGATTTTTTACGTCCACTTGCTACATCTACTATTAGATTAAACAATTCTGTGCCTACATCCTCAAGGGTAGCTTCTCCTGTTGCAATAGTTCCAGCATTTACATCAATTAAATCCGGCCATTGCTCCTTAAGATCTACTCTAGAACATACTTTAATAACTGGTGCAGCCGCTAAACCATAGGGTGTACCACGGCCAGTCATAAACACTTGTAAAGTAATACCTGATGCTAATTGCATTGGTCCACATACAATATCACTAGCAGGAGTTGCTGCATAAATTAATCCTTTTTTACTTGGACGCTCTCCCGGTGAAAGCACTTCAACAATTGGTGCTGTACCTGACTTTGCAATAGATCCCATTGCTTTCTCCACGATATTACATAGTCCACCTTTTTTATTACCTGGAGTTGGATTTGCACTACGATCAACCTTGCCCTTTTCTAAATATTTATCATACCAGTCCATTTCTTTTGATAGCTTATTACAAGTTTCTTCATCTATTGTTCTTTCTGCTAATAGATAAACAGCATCTCTTACCTCAGTTACTTCTGAGAACAGCACCGTAGCACCAGCTTTTACAAGCATATCTGCTGCATATCCTGCTGAAGGGTTTGCAGTAATACCTGAGAAAGCATCACTTCCACCACATTGCATACCAATACATAAGTCAGAAAGTGGTAAAGTTTCTCTCTTACGTTCATTTAAACGTTTAAGTTTACAATCTGCCATAGACATAATGGCCTGAATCATTGCTTTAAATCCTTTATGTTCTTGAAGAATAATTACATTTCCAGGATTAATATCGTTTTCATTAAGTATCTTGTCAACTGTAAGTTTTTCACAGCCTAGCCCTATAACCATTAACTCTCCACCAAAATTAGGCTGTTTAGTTAAATTAGCAATAGCTCTAATGGGAATAACAGCATCAGGAGCATTGATTGCAACGCCGCAGCCATAAGCATGATTAATTGGCACTACATTATCTACATTAGGATATTTAGGTAACAATTCCTTTTTAATTCGTTCAATGGCCACATTTAATACTCCAGTAACACATTGAACAGTTGTAACAATTCCTAAAATATTTCTTGTGCCAGCATATCCCCCATTAGGATTTCTATATCCTTCAAAGGTAGTGGCAATAGGTGTTGGCAAATCCTTCTTAATATTTATACTAAACTTCATATTATCTGCTGATGGAGGCTCTGGTAGTTCTATCATAGTCTCGTTAATCCAATCTCCCTTATAAATTGGATTTATAGCATATCCTAGAACTACACCATATCTAATAATCTCGCCATTCTTAGGAATGTCTCTCAATGCAATTTTATGACCTTGAGGAATTTCATGTCTAGCTACAACATCATCAATTACAATTGTTCCTTTATCTACAGTATCCACAGTAATAGCAACATTATCTTTTTTGCTGACTTTAATATAAACAGGTCTTTTGTTTTCTTTCACTTCCATATCATATCCCCCTTTATGTCTTTATGGTATTTCCAAATTTCAACACAAACACATAACAACTTTCTATCAATGAATCTTACTTAGTTAGAGTTTGTGCTCCAACTAAGTTTAGTTTTATATAATTACCTTTTACTATTTTGTTACTTCAACATTAGCTAATTTTTCATAAAATTTTACTAAAGCTGAATGGTCATTTTGACCTTCACCATTTTCATGTAGATTTCTCATCATTTCTAATACTTGATTTGTAAGTAGCATCGGTGCTCCAACTGCTGCTCCTGCTTCAACAACATTTGTAAGATCTTTAATATGCAAATCAATTTTAAATCCTGGCTTAAAGTTTCTATCCATAACCATTGGTGCTTTAGCATCTAACACAGTACTTCCAGCAAGTCCTCCACGAATAGCATTGTATATTAACTCTGGAGATACTCCAGCTTTAGTTCCTAATACAAAAGCTTCTGACATAGCTGCTATATTTAATGCAACAATAACTTGATTTGCTAATTTTGTTACATTACCTGCTCCAACCTCACCACAAAGTACTGCATTTGATCCCATTTTTAATAATAGATCTTTAACATCATTAAAAATCTTTTCTTTTCCGCCTACCATAATAGATAAAGTTCCATCAATGGCTTTTGGTTCTCCACCACTCACAGGTGCATCCAACATTTCAATTCCTTTTTCAGCCAATTTTTTAGCTACTTCTTTAGATGCTACAGGAGATATGGAACTCATATCAATAAATATAGTTCCTGGTTTTGCTCCTTCAATAATACCATTTTCCATTAAGGCAACTTCTTTAACTTGTGGAGAATTTGGAAGCATTGTTATTATAATATTAGTTTTAGCTGCAACAGCTTTTGGAGAAGTCTCTATCTCTGCTCCTAACCTTACTAACTCATCTGTTACACTTTTATTACGATCCAATACTACAAGTTCGTATCCTTCCTTAAGCAAATTTTTTGCCATTGGCTTACCCATTATTCCAAGTCCAATAAATCCTATTTTCATAACTAAATCCTCCTAAAATTTATTTTATAATTTAAATCTAAACATGATATGTGTATTGATTTCTATTGCCAGTCCTAATACTCAATTTTTATAATATAATATTTTACTAAATTCCCAGTATTAGTTTTTACAACAAATTTAAACCATACTTCAATTATTATGCAATTCAATATTCTATTCAATATTCAGTTGCACAATAATTGTCTATTAGTACTTATTCATTTTTATCTATATGCACAATGAAACATCTATAATTTGTTATGAAATTTATATTTAATATACTAATATATTAATATATCAGTATTCAAAATATACGTTATGCTAGTTTATATAGTTAATATTATTTACAGCTCTAGTACCTTGTTTTAAAATAATATTAGTTATTCAATTTCAAGTCTTTCAATTTTCCCTACAATAAGCCAATAACTCAACACAGCAATAATTGCATGTGCACCAACATATACTAAAGCGCCATTAAAAGATGCAGTTCTATCAATAATAATTCCTATAACAATAGGAGTTACAATTCCTGCCAAATTACCAAGTCCATTGAACACACCGCCTGTTACACCTAATATCTTTTTTGGTGCTGCATCCCCAATTACTGTCCACCCTAGGGAGCCGAAACCCTTTCCAAAGAATGCCAAACTCATCAACATAATAACAAGGACATTAGTTGATACATAATTACAGAGAATAATAGATGAACTAAGAAGAAGTCCCATAGTTATTGGAATTTTTCTAGCAATACTCAAATTGTTTGTTCTTTTCAATATAAAATCCGAAATAAATCCACTTGACAAACCACCAAAGCATCCACAAATAGCTGGTAAAGATGCAACTAAGCCTGCGTGCAAAATAGAGAATCCTCTCTGTTGTACTAAGTATGTTGGAAACCAGGTCAAATAGAAATAAGTAATAGTATTTATACAATATTGAGAAAGAAAAATACCAACCAGCATTCTACTCTTAAATAATTTTCCTATATCTTTAAAATTAAATTTTTCTTTGTTAGCAGTTTTTAAATTTGAGTCTAAATCAACTAAACCACCACCTGCACGTATATATTCAATTTCATCTGCATTAGCCTTAGGATGCTTACTAGGAACATAGAAAAAGGCTTTCCATGCTACGGCTACTATAAGTCCAATTGCTCCCATAGCTATATATACCCACTGCCAACCAAATCTATATGCTAAAAAGCCAGTAAGAGGTGTGAAAATAACAAGTGAAACATATTGTCCAGTATTAAATATTGAACCGGCAATACCACGTTCTGATCCTGGAAACCAAGAAGCTAGTATTCTACCAGAACTTGGTCCTACTGGTGTTTCAAATATTCCTAGTAAAATCTCTAATATTACTAACATAAGAAATGAAATATATATCCAACTACTAATTCCCATAATTAGTGTAGCCACCGACCAAAATACAACACCAATTAAAATAGATTTCTTAGAACCTATTTTGTCTCCTATTGCCCCCGCCGGTATCTGTCCAAAGGCATAAGCCCAACTAAATGCTGACATAATAATTCCCATACTAGTTTTACTTAGATGCAACTGCTTTTGCATACCTATACCAGCAATTGAAATTGATGCACGGTCTGCAGTGCTTAATGTCATGACAATAAGAATCATTAGCAATGCCACAAATCTAAAATTAGTTCGCTTTACAATATTTACGGATGTACTAATTATTTTTTCGCCCATTTTTTACACTCCCATATAATTATTATTTTAGATAACATAATTTAATTGCATGGATACTTTAAAGCTTAATATCAAATATTTCTTATACTTCACCACTCCCACTTATAATTTTCTTTTTACATTTTAGATTCATCATCACTCTTTTTTTAAATTTTACAAAAGGTTCATCTTATTCGCCATTTAAACGTTTTCATATCATATAGACTTATATTGCATAAACTTGTATTAGGTAAAAATGGTTTTGGTAAATAGAAAATTTACTGGTATATTTTAATAATTTTTCAAGTACTTTGTAATTAAATTATCATATTTTGTTGTATTCCATTCAATATTCAACTGCACAAATATAAAACATTTTCAGTAACTTTTTTTATTCATATGCCTAAATATTTTTTATTCCCATTAAGATTACTCTTAATGTTAATCTTTTTAATTGGTTTTATTTGTATAAATGTACATACGCTTTAATCACAATACTTTTTTATGCTTTCCTATAGCAACTAAAATCCACTATTGATCTATTGTATTATGCTTTTTATTTATGTTAAATTTATTAATCTTACAACATTTTCAGCAGTTTTCTCTACATTCTCTTTTCCTTTTGCCAAAGCTTCTTCTAAAGTAGTTAATTCTTTAATAACACTAAATATAGAATCAATGCCTTTATCATAGAGTACTTCTATATCTTCTCCCACTCTTCCAGCAAAAACTATTACAGGCTTATTGTATTTTTTTGCAATTGTTGCTACACCTAAAGGTGTTTTGCCATATTGAGTTTGAAAATCAATACTTCCTTCACCAGTCCAAACCATATCTACAAATTTTACTTTTTCCTCTAATTTTGTATATTCAATAACCATTTCTATGCCTTTTTTCAAGGTCCCATTTAAAAACGCCATAAGTCCTGCCCCAAGGCCACCAGCTGCTCCTGCACCTGGAATTTCTAGGATATCTTTTTTTAATTGTTCCTTAATTATACTAGCATAATGCCTTAAATTACCATCTAATTCTTCTATCATTTCGTAAGTAGCTCCCTTTTGTGGCCCAAATACATTTGAAGCTCCATTCTCTCCACATAATGGATTATTCACATCACAGGCAACTTCTACTGTAACATCCTTTACTCTTGTATCAAAATTAGTTAAATCTATAGTATGAAGCTTACTTAGCTCACCACCACCGAATCCAAGTTCATTTCCATACTTATCTACAAACTTTCCACCTAATGCCTGAACAACTCCTGCACCACCATCATTAGTTGAACTACCACCTATGCCTATTAATATTTTTTTTACTCCATAATCCAGACAAGCCTTTATTAATTGCCCAGTACCATAAGTTGTTGTTATAAGGGGATTTCTTTTTTCTACAGGTACTAAATGTATTCCACTTGCACTAGCCATTTCTAATATTCCAGTTTCACCATCTCCTAAAATTCCATAAGATGCCTTCACTTCATTTCCTAGTGGTCCAATTGCATTTATTGAATATATACTTCCACCTGTAGCATCTACCAGTGACTGCATAGTTCCTTCCCCTCCATCTGCCATTGGAACATGTATACAGTTGATATTCTTGTTTACCTTCTTAATTCCCCTTTCCATGGCTTCACAAACTTCTTTTGCTGTCATACTTTCTTTAAAAGAATCAGGTGCCAATAAAATATTAAGCTTTTCTTTCATATTGCTACCCTCCAAATCTAAATTGCATGTAACGCTTCTTAACTAAAAAATCTCCAATTCTTAGAGTTACCAATTTAAGTATTGAAATATTTTTAAAATTATTTACTTTTTTGTTAAAAAATATATTTGTTACATTACATTAATTATCCTGTTTTTTTATAAGGTAAACAATATTCACTTGAACAAATATTAATGGTTAAATAAATTTGTTTTTATGTATTTGCATAATGAATTATTCCTTTGTTAAAAACTAAATATAAAATTAAAATAGTAATCGGTAAGCAACTTATAAAAATTGCTTACCGATTACTATTTTAGATTAATCAAATTTGGGATTTATTATTGCGCAGTAAAGCCAAAATAGATCAGTATATTTCTTAGGATTCATATTTGTTAGTTTATATATTTTATTCAAACGATAATTTAAAGTATTTCTATGGATAAATAACTTATTTGATACATTATTAAGTTCTCCATTCTCTTTAATAAAAATTTTTAATGTTTCTCGTAATTCTCCATCTTTATCGCTAGATGCTATTGCATCATATGTATCTTTCAATTCGTTTATTTTCCAATTAGTGTTATTTTGTAAAAGTAGCATTTCATATTTTAACGTGTCAAAAAAATATATATCATCATTTGGGTGCATTTTTTTCCCAAATAAAAGCGTTTCTTTTGCTATATTAAAAGATCTATATGTTTCAAATAATTTATTATAAGTTTTTCCCACAGATATTTTTATTTTTACTCCAATTTTATTATAGATTTTATTATAGATTTCTTGGATTTTTCTTTTATAATCTACAAATTTATTATAACGATAGGTATGTTTATATAATACTACAATGGTTTTTGAATCTATAGAGGCTACTAAAGATTCTTTTAATATTCCCTCTAATAAAATTATAATACTTTTCAATAAATTTAAATCGTTTTCACTGGAAATATCTTTAAGCTGGACTTCAAAAATAAAAATAGACATTGGGTAGTCATATGGAATCTTAAATTTCTTTATATAATTTTCTAACATTGAAGAATTACTTTGCTTATTATAAATAAGCGCCATCATTAACTCTTCTTTAATTCTATTATTAAACTCTAAATTCTTCATAACATATTCTTGTTCTATCATCATTTCTGCTGTCAGTTTAATTAATTTACCGTATCCTAAAACTGCCCTAGGTTTTCCTGTAATTCCTATTACTCCAACTATCTTGTTTTGAAACCTAATAATTAAATTTGTTCCTTCACATACACCGTTTAAATTTTTACTTTGCTTTTCATCAATATTAAATTGCGATTTTCTCTCAATTGCTATTATAGCCCCCTCATGAACTGTTCCAATTCTACTCTTATCTCCAGATGCTATAATAATTCCGTTTTCATCCATTATATTTATATTATTTTTTACTACTTTCATAGTTCTATCAATAATGCTTTCAGCTAATTCTCTACTTAACACTCCCATGACAATACTCCCTTCAATTAATTTAATAGATTTCATCTTGAAATTAAAAATCATTTTCAAGAGGATCTTTATATGTTCATATTAACAAAAAAGTATTATATTTACAATTTATATTTGTTCATTTGTCTATTGTTTATTATTGTAAAAAACATGATAATAGAACTTGATGAAACGCTTACATGTTAAAAATATATTTTATAGTCCAAGCCGAACAAATATTATTTAGGAGGAATTTTAATGTTTAAAGGTGTCTATACCCCAATGATTACTATATTTGATAATGAAGGAAATTTTGACAAAGAATCTAACAAAATTATGATTGAGAAATTAATTTCTGATGGAATTTATGGAATTTGTTTATTAGGTACTACTGGAGAATTTTTTAATATGTCTTTTGAAGAAAAATTAGATTATATAAGATTTGCATCTGAAACTATTAGCGGTAGAGTCAAATTTATTGTTGGAGTTGGCAGCACTAATATAAAAGAAACTTTAGCATTAATCTCATGTGCAGAAGAAAATAATGCTGATGCGGTGTTAGCGTTACCTCCATTTTACTTTAAATTAGACGATAATCATATTTATGAATATTTTTCAATTATAGCTAAAAGCACTAAATTGCCTATAATACTGTATAACATCCCTAATAATACAAAAGTAAATCTTTCAGCTGAATTAGTATTAAAACTAGCTAATAACTTTGAAAGCATTGCCAATGGTGGAGTAAAAGATACTACAGAATCTTTAGGCAACATAAGAAGATTTGTAGAAAGTATTAAAAAAGTTCATAAGAATTTTTCTGTTTTTTCTGGAATTGATGAGTACTTAATACCTAACTTAATGATAGGCGGTGATGGTATTATAGGAACTCAAACTAATACTCAAGCTAAATTACTAGTTGATACCTTTAAGGCATTTCATGAAAAGGATTTCGAAAAATTGTTATGCTGTCAAAAAGAAATAAATAGAATTATGGCTGTACGTGATATGCCGGGAAATAATATATTATCAACAAAAACAGCTGTTTCTATAGCTTTAGATTTAGACTTTAGCACCTCTTTAAGATATTATAATATAACATCTGATGAAGATACTAAAAAAAGAATAGGTCATGTTTTAAAGCCTTAATTTAATAACTATTCTCAGTATCAGCGGAGCTAAAAAAATTGTTATACACAATGCATATGTATA
>NZ_BAEV01000060.1 GCF_000246895.1 Clostridium arbusti SL206
ATACCAAATTTTATCATTAGTATTAAAGCTTTTATTTTGAAAAAACTAAAAATATCATATATAAACCTACCATAATTTTAAATTTTAATTTACACTTCTGCTAATTTGTTACCATCTACTTTCTAGCATATTACTATTGATTTTATTGAAATCCATAATTTGTATCATAAAATCTAAATTATCCTCAATATAATCAACTATGTATGGATCAAACATAATACCTTTGTTAATTAATATTTCCTTAATACAAGTTTTAAATTCCATAGATTTTCTATAGGGTCTATTAGATGTCATTGCATCAATTGCATCACATACAGCTATTATTCTAGAACCTAATGGAATATCCGTACTTATTAATCCATTAGGATAACCTTTTCCATCCCACCTTTCATGGTGGTATAATACTATTTTAGCTATATGTCTTAACTTCTTTGACTTACTTAAAATATCATAGCCTATTTTGGGATGCATTTTCATGAATTCCCATTCGTGCGGTAACAATTTTCCCTGTTTATTTAATACCTTATCAGGTACTCCTATTTTTCCAATATCATGAAGATGAGCAGCTATATGAATATTTTCAATATCTACTCCCTTTAATCCAAGTTTCTTAGATACCTCATAGGTCATAAAAGCTACTCTTTCAGAATGTCCTCTTGTATAAATATCTTTAGCTTCAAGAGCTGTTACCAAACTTTCAATAATGTCATGGTACATTTCCTTCTCTCTAGTTCTAAATAATACTTCGCTTATCATTTGATATCTCCTCAATACATCTTTGAATAGTTTTTTCCATACAGGTCCAAGATCTTTTAGTAAAAGCTATTCTTACATCAGTTTTTCTAGACTGTTCTTTTATAGTTTGAGATAACTTATGTCCTACATAATCAACTAAAACTAAAACTAAATCTGTTTTTTCTGGAATCTTTATCTTCTTATCACTTTTCTTCCTTCCAGTAACATGTTCTATGTCCTCAAATCCCTTTTCAGTTAACTTATCCTTTATATTACCAAGTTTATCTCCACCTACTAGTAAAATACTCATAAAAAAATTCCTCCTGATATTTTAATTTTATAACTGTATTCTTATGTTTAATAATTCACATAACGATATTGATTATCATTATCATTTTATTATATATATGACCACTTGTAAATATATTCTTTCCAAATATCCAAAATTTATTAATAAATTTCTTAATTTTAACAATTATTCTATTCTACTGGATAATATTATATAATTATCTCTTAATAGATTTTTTATTATTTTCAGCTTAATTTTCACATTGATTTACTACAATCTTTATGCTATCATATAAATTAATAATTAATATTATCGGTTGGACAAATAATTTATTTGTTTTCAAGAGATTATGACTTTTGGGGTGGAAAGTACAATACTTTCTGCCTTTTTTGCGTTTCATAAAAGGAGGTTTCAAAATGGAACGAATACTATTAAACATTGCCCTAATACTTATATTCACAAAAATTGGAGGTATAATAAGTAAAAAATTTAAAATGCCAGAGGTACTCGGTGCCTTAATTGCAGGTGTAATACTAGGACCAGTAGTATTAAATATTGTACACTATGATGACAATATAAAATTACTGGCTAATATAGGAGTAATCATGCTAATGTTTCTTGCCGGCATTGAGACAGATATGAATGAATTTAAGAAAGCAGGTAAATCAGCCTTTGTCATTGCATTGATGGGAGTTGTACTTCCACTTATTTTAGGTACACTCTCAGCCTATATCTTTTTTGATAACTTCTTAGAAAATATACTTATTGGTGTTATTTTAACGGCAACTAGTGTAAGTATTACTGTAGAAACTCTTAGAGAACTTGGAAAGTTAAATACAAAGGCTGGAATTAATATTCTTGGAGCCGCAGTAATTGATGATATACTAGGCCTAATACTAATATCCGTAGTATTTGCATTGGCACAGGCCCCCACTTCAGGTAATATAAGTTCATCTACTACTTTTACACTTATATTAACATTTATAAAAATAATCTCTTTTTGTGTTATTTCTATTGTTTCAGTACTATATTTACCAAAATTCATAAGCCGATTCAATGATAAAATTAGGCCTGGTAAGATACTTTTAACCTTTTGTATAGCATTCGTACTATTATTAGCCTTTATCGCCGAATCAATAGGTATAGCCGCTATTACTGGTGCCTATGTAGCAGGGCTTATACTCTCATCACTAAAGTATAAGAAGTATTTAGCTAGAAATGTTAATACTATATCATCAGGATTTTTATCTCTTATATTCTTTGCTAGTGTTGGAATTGAGGCAAATTTAAATGGATTAAGTGTTAGAGTTTTATTCATTACCATAGTAATGTTTATAGTTGCAGTAGCAAGTAAAATACTAGGTTGTTACAGTGCAGCTAGACTGCTTAAAATGAAGAAAAGTGAATCCTTACAAATTGGAATTGGTATGATTTCAAGAGGTGAAGTAGCAATTATAACGGCAAACTTATGTCTTCAAAAACATATTATATCAGAAGAAGTATTTCTGCCAACTATAATTGTAGTTATACTGACAACGGTTATAACTCCTATTCTATTAAAAATTGTATTTTCACATAAGGCATATTCAAATAAATAACTAGTCAGTATGCTAGTCTATTTTGAATCCTACTACGTCAACAGAACCCTCAGATAGCTCACTATCCTCAGAACCCGTTTCCTTGTAGACTTCAAAATATCCGTCGCATCTTTGACTTACTATTTATTTTCATATGCCTAAAAGTAGTTATTATAATTTTTAAATTCATATGTATCTTTAAATTAACACTATCAAAATATAATATATAATAATTTTGATAGTGTTAATTTATAATTTAGGCATGTTCAAATAAACAACTAGTCAGTATACTAGTCTATTTTGAATCATACTACGTTAACAGAACCTTCTGATAGCACCACTATCATCAGAACCTGTTTCCTTGTATGATTCAAAATATACGTCGTATCTTTCACTTGTTATTTATTTTCATATGCCTTACTTCATAGTTCTTTTTAAAGAATATTTTCTATTGCATTATTTAATTTTAACCTGACTAACTTGGCGTAAGTCTACCACGCACTCTGTGAATCGCTTTTCTTCAAGGGGGAGTTCAACGCCAAGTAAGCCATGCCATTTGCAGTTCTAAAATTCAGATGGGGTAAAAGAATCCCCACCTGAATTAAGAACTTGCTTCAATTAGCATCACTTATTTCTTTACCCTTAATAATATCGTCACATATAGGGCATTCATCCCTCTTCTTATTTAATAAAGTGAATGCAGCAAAAATTGTGAATATTAAAACTAAAGTACCCATAAATAAATATGTATGTTTAAAGCCAATTCCATCATACATTCTTCCAACTATTGGTGAAAGAATTGTTGTTCCAATTTGAGTTGAAAATTGAAAACCAACTAGATATAATATTGAGGATAAACGAGTGTCAAAATTATCTGCTAAATATTTAAATATGGCAACCAATAAAGTAGCATATTCAAAAGCTTGAACTAATCTAATACCTGCAAGTGGATATGGATTACTGATAATACCGGCAGCCATCATACGACAAGCCATTAGAGCCCCAACTAGAATAAGCCCCCTTTTAGAACCAATTTTATTTACAACAACAGGAGCTAAAAACATCATGCCTGCTTCTAGAAAAACTTGAAGTGAGTTCAAGTAACCAAATACCTGATTACCTACAGCTTTTGTTGGAAATAATGATGCATAATAAACATGAAATTGTTGATCATATATCATATAAAGACATACAGCACCAATCATATAAATCATAAAGAACCAAAAATCTTTTAGTTTAAATAATAATTTAACATCATGAAATGTCATAGAATTAGCACGTTTAACTTCCACATCACTAATATCAATTTTTATAAACATAGTAAGAATAATTAGCACAAAAGCTAAAATTGTTGCCATCCAGAAATTTATGTTAGGATTGATATTAAATAATTTTCCTGATAAAAAAGTAGCACTTGCAGCTCCAACAGATCCCCACATACGTGCACGTCCAAATTCAAAATTATATTTTCTACCAACCTTTTCAATATATGATTCTACACTGGCGCAACCTGCCAAAAAAGCTAGTCCTAGGTAAAAGCCTCCTACTAATGCACCTATAATGAAGTTCCATTTTAGAAGAGGGCCGTATACAAAAACATAAAATGGTCCAGCTAATATAATTAATGCACTAATAAAATATAGAACATATTTTTTTAATCCGATGCGATCAGAAATATATCCATATATAGGTTGAAATATCATAGCAAAGATAGCGTTTACGGAAAATATAACACCTATTTGTGAACCCGTTAAATTAATTTTTTGCCCAAGCCAAATAGCAAAAAAAGAAAAACAAGATGCATATGCAAAGAAAAAAAATAGGAAATACAAACTAAGGCTCCAATATATAGTTCTTTTTTTCATAAAAATCCCTCTTTTCAGATTAATAATTCTGTCTACAAATTTATTGCCTATCCTAATGATTATCAATTATTTTGGAGTTTACATTTATAACTCCAAAATAATTGATATGTTTTAAGGCATGTGAAAATAAATACCAAGTCAAAAATGCGACGTCTATTTTGAATTATACAAGGAAACAGGTTCTGATGATAGTGGTGCTATCAGAAGGTTCTGTTAACGTAGTATAATTCAAAATAGACTAGTATACTGACTTGTTATTTATTTGAAGATGTCTAAGATAGGCAGTAGTATATTAAACTTCTACTAATTCTTTAAACTCTTTACTATCTTGATCAAAATAACTTATAGTAAATTCATGTGTCTTAAGGTTAGCTTTCAAAATTGCTTCAAAAGAATCTTTCTTCCATGATATTTTCAATGATTCTTCATCCTTTGTATCATCGATATAATAATCTCCATTGAAAGCAGGATAGGAATTTCTGAATTCCATAAGCTTTAAGAGTCTCTTCATAACAGGTCTCTTTATGTTTTCTTCAACTTCTTCTTTAGTGTAATAATGACGGTTTATATTTCTTCCTACCTTTGTTTCTTCAAGTAATTCTATATCATTTTCTCCAGCCATAAGTCCTACATAGTAAACTTGTGGTATTCCTGGTGCAAAGAACTGAATAGCTCTTGCTAAAGTATAAGCATCATCATTATTTCCAAGCGCTGAATAATAAGTACAATTAACTTGATATATATCAAGATTATTATAAGCTGTTGTATTATAAATTTTCTTTACATTTGCTCCCTTAGTAAATAAAGCTTCTCTAGTCATTTCAACTTCTTCATCAGTCAAAAGATCTTTTACATCTACAACTCCAATTCCATCATGAGTATCTAGTGTAGTAAACTGCTTTTTAGGAGACATTTTAAGCCACTTTGTAAGATTTTTATTTTCTCCACTGTATAAAGCATGAAGCATAATCATAGGAAGTGCAAAATCGTATATCCAATGACCTTTTTCAGATATTTTCATTTGTATTGAATAGTGTTCATGTATTTCTGGCAATATATCTACATTTAGTGGCTCTAATATTTCTTTTACTTCATCAAGCAGTTCCCAAGTATCAGGTTCTATAAAGAAGCAATTCGTTCCAACTTTTTTAGTGGCATAAGCAAAAGCATCAAGTCTAATTAATGAAGCATTTCTCTTTGCCATATTTGTAAGAGTATCTTTTATAAATTTCTTTGTAACTTCTGATTTTATGTTTAA
This sequence comes from Clostridium arbusti SL206, assembly GCF_000246895.1. Taxonomy (GTDB): domain Bacteria; phylum Bacillota; class Clostridia; order Clostridiales; family Clostridiaceae; genus Clostridium_I; species Clostridium_I arbusti. The sequence continues at coordinate 5,725 of NZ_BAEV01000060.1, forward strand.
GTCCACCTGCTCACTATCAAAAGTACACCATACTTTTTCACTGGTTCCATCTTCAAACTCTACATCAATGTAAGGTGCTCTAGGTTTTCTCTTATATATTAAATCTACATCTTCCTTAGATGGCTCACCCTTAGGCCAAAAATCTTTATATCTAATGAAGAAATCTGCATAAGGTGAATTGTCCTTATTCTTTTGAAAATCCTTAAAATATTCAGAACTTCTTGATATGTGATTTATCATAAAATCATACATTAAATAAAAGTTTTCACTTAATTTTTCGATATCTTTCCAATCACCAAAAGCTGAATCTACCTTCTCATAGTTCATTGGTGCAAATCCTCTATCTGCTGATGATGGGAAAAATGGTAGAATATGAACTCCACCCACTGCTTTCTTAAAATTAGTTGTTAAAATATTATTAAGTTCATTTAAATTTTTACCTAAACTATCTGCATAAGTTATAAGCATAATTTTATTTTCAATTGCCATATTTATTTACCTCTTTTCTTTTTTTAGAATTCTATTAATTTATTTTTCTCAGGAAACTGTTTTCCTAATAGATAAGCCTTATTATATTATAAATATAAACACAAAACTACTTTTTTTATTGAATATTATTAATTTCTACATAATTTATATATGCTTCTCTTCCATAAAAATATTAAACATATACTTATTATATAAGCTATATCTTTTTACATGTATTTCTTGGAATAAGTTCATGCTCTATAAAAGTACCTTTCTTTTCATTAGTTAATTGATTATTATTAATACATTTAATTAATTGCTCCATAGCTAAAACTCCAAATTTATGAAAATCTATATTCACAGTAGTTAAAGCTGGCCTAAACCAATGTGAAAAATCTGAATTATCAATCCCCATAACAGAAAAGTCATCAGGCACAGTGTATCCATTATCTAAAATACAGTTAATAGCTCCAATGGCTATTACATCATTAGCACATAAAATAGCTGTAGGATGTTTTTCCTTTTTTAATATTTCTTTCATAGCTTCATAACCACTACGAAAGTCAAAAGAAGCATATTGAATGAAATCTTTATTTTCTTTAATATTCTTTTCTCTTAATGCCCTTTTGTATCCAAGATACCTCTCGCCGCCAGCTGAAGAGTCTTTAATATCTGCTGATATAAATCCTATATTCTCATGTCCTAATCTTAATAAATAATTGACACTATCATAAGCTATTCTTTCATTATTAACATTTACATAGGGTATATTAATACTACTGTTATTTTGTCCCACAATAACAGTTGGTATACACTTTCTATTTTCCTCAAAAAATTTTTTTTGCTCTTCATTAAAACTTACTCCTGAAAGAATAATTCCGTCTACATGTTTTTCCTTCATAATCTTTAAATATTTTAACTCATTATCCTGTTTAAAATCTGTAAAGGACAATAGTACATTATAGCCAAAATCATTTGCAATACCTTCTGCCCCTCTCACAAGATGAGAAAAATTTGTATTAGCTAGTTCTGGAACAATAATACCAATAAGATTTGTTTTACCTGTTACAAAGCTACGTGCTAGAGAATTAGGCTTGAAACCAGTTTCCTCAATAACATTTAATACCTTCATTTTAATTTCTTCACTTACAGGCTTACTATCATTTAAAACCCTAGATACCGTAGATACTGAAACTCCTGCCTTACTTGCTATATCACGAATAGTTAACAGATAAATCACCACTTTATTATTATTATTAATATTGCTTACCTAAAATATTATATATGAAAACAGTTTCAAATTCAAGTATTATTCTCATAAAAATTACTGACCGCATAAACAATGCGGTCAGTGTTTTTATATAATCAAAATTTTCACTTCTCCTGGTTTAAAGTTTAATTTTAAATTTGACTCTTTGTCAAAATCATATATATCATGACTCCACTCATCCGTTGAGTACCCAAGCCAGGCTTTCTTGGATATATTACCACTTTTTTCTCTAACTTTAGTTATATCTACTACAAAAGTTTTATCACTGTTTAAATCCATATTAGCTATTACACAAAATAAATTATTCTTTTCTTTTATCTCGCCATCAATTATCCATCCTAAACCTATATAGGAATTCCTAATATGCTCTGAAGTAATAGGTACAAAATTTTTTGAATCAAGAAAAGTATTCATATACATTTTTCTAAAATAAGACACTTTTGAAAGAGTATCTGGTATATCCCATCTTAATGGATTTGACCAGTGAAGTTGATACTTATCAAAAAAAGCAAGCTTCCCATTATATATATCAGTTTTATCTAATCTATATTTTTCATCTTCTGAACAATCCAGTCCTATATTCATAGGCTGAACTTCATAAATTTCTATTCCAGAATTTATAAATGGAACTGTATTTGGTAAAAACTCATTCATAATAGTTAGCATCTTTGCTAAGGGTTTCCCCCCAACTCTTGCAGCTATTCTAGGAGTATCTGAAGTCTCAGAACACGCATATACAGGTGCCTTATAGAATTTAGTATTATACATAAACTCATGAGTTTTACCTTCTAAAACCCTTGGTTCAAACCACCAACCGGATCCTACAATCATATTATATCCTATTTTTATTGCCATTTCTCCCTGAAATACATTAAGTTCCTCAGCTATAAATGAAAAGTCTTCGTCTTTATTTCTTGCATTATCTATTATACTATGCACTAACTTTTCTGGAAGGGCGTGCCCCATATCAATTCTAGCTCCATCAATACCAAAATTGTTTTGAAAATAAGGTATTATATTTGATATATTATCCCAAAGTTCTTCATTTTTTAAACTACCTTTAAAGAGATTACATTTTATAGTATCAAATAATATATAAGGATTTTCATTTCCCTTTATAAATTTTTGGGACTCTATTGGAGTATCCCAGTAGAATCTAAAATAAGTTATATCTGACCATATGGGCTGAGGATCATTTATACAATCTGAAAAAGCTGGAGCGGTAGTAAGTCCTATCTCCTTTTCAATATACTCTAAAAAATCCATGGATTTGTCATTTGGGTAAAGTTTTTTTAATTTAAACCACTTATAAGCATCAAACTTATCCGGTGAAAGAGTAAATTTCTCTATGTGATCTAAAGTTTCAGCTGCACTATATATTTCATGCAGATTATCCAAAGAAGGTTTTTCTATAGGGTTTATTCCATTTATATAAGGCGGTTTATATCCATTGACATCTTTATACTTTATCCAATAAAACCAGTCTGGATGCTCCATTATTAGATCATTGTCTCTAGCACATGTCCTAGGGATTATGTCTATCATAACTCTTATTCCTACCACATGGCATGCCTCAACGAAGGCTAAAAATTCCTCCTCAACAGTAAACTCATTCCCTGTTATTGTATCCTTAAGTTCAAAATCTAGCTTAAAGAAATTTTTTACCGCATAAGGTGAGCCAAGCTCCCCTTTTTTAAATTTCACACTGTGCTTTGTAATGGGAAGTAAATATACTGTATCTATACCCATTTTCTTTAACAGTGGAATTAAAGCTATAGACTTTATAAAGGTCCCTGTTTCCTTAAATCCATTTTTATTGGAGTCCTCTAAAATGCCACTACCATCATGATCAAAGGAAGTTGAAGTTCTAACGTGCATAGAATAAATCGAGCTCTTTTTTATCCAATCTCCACCCATGTATCCTTTGCCAAACTCATGATTCTCATTGATAATAGATATGGAATTACTATAGTCTATATCTGGATTATAATTTTTCATTATGAAATCTCTTATGCAATGATGATAAAATTTATAAGGATTAACAATAGTTATTCCATTTTCTTTTACATTTTTTTCTTTTCCACTGTAATCAAAACAGTTCCATAACTCTGGTATTGAATATTCTGTATTGTCACCTTTAGGTATATACTTTTCCAATAGTTCCATAAGTTTAACTAATTTACTCTTTGTTGATATACCCATTATAATCCCCTCCCCAATTTAACTGCGGGAAATAAAGTTCTCTTTGTAGTAATTGCAATATTCACTTATAGGACAGATTTCACACTGCGGCTTTCTTGATTTACATATCTGTCTCCCATGCCATATAAGATAATGATGTGCATTACTCCAAAGTTTTTTTGGAATAACTTTTCTAAGCTCTTCCTCTACTTTAAGAGGAGTATCCCCTGAAGCAAAACCTATTCTCTTTGACACTCTAAATACGTGAGTATCCACTGCTATAGCAGGTATATTAAAGGCATTAGACATTACTACATTTGCAGTTTTTCTGCCCACGCCCGGTAGCTTAATAAGATCTTCCATGGCACTTGGCACCTCACTATTATAGTCAAAAAGTAAAGCTCTAGAGGTTGCTAAAATATTTTTACTCTTATTTCTGTAAAAACCACAGGGCTTAATCTTTTCTTGAAGTTCTTCATCTGTTAATTCAACCATCTTTTCAGGAGTATTATATTCACTAAATAGCTTTTCAGTTACAATGTTTACTCTTTTATCTGTACATTGAGCAGATAAAATAGTTGAAATCAACAGTTCATAAGGACTACTAAAATTCAGTGCACATTTTGCATCATTATATACTTCACTTAAAATTTTTAAAGTATTATCAATATCTTTCTTTTTCAATTTATCACCAGCTCTTATTTATAGTTAATCTTTATATACTCCTCTGTATTCTTCTGGCAAAAGTTCAGCAATTTTCTTCATAGCTGAATCTGTAGTTCTTTCTTCGTATTCTTTTCTTTCTTCATCTTTATTTCTTTTCTCTAAATAAAAAGGCTTTCCTATTTTTATATGTATATCAGCCTTATGAAAAGTTTCATTATTCATATCAGAAGTTTTACCTATTGGAAGAAGTTTTTCCGGACCATACATTCCTATTGGCACAATCTTAGCCTTACTAAGTTTTGCAATTAAATTAAGACCTCTTTTAGCCTTAATCATTTCACCAACTCTACTTCTAGTTCCCTCTGGAAACATTAATATATTTTCCCCACTCTTAAGTAGTTTTATTATGTTAGATATTCCCTCTTTGTCTGCTGTATTTGGTATTATAGTAGTATTTTTTACAGCTATTGTACCTAAATAAGTTAACGCATCTCCCTTTAATTTAGCCCCTGCTACAAAGGTTGGATCCCATTTTTTCATAACCTTCCATAAAATAATTCCATCAGAATTGCTTAAATGATTTCCTATAAAAAGTATTGGTCCATCTATACCCTCTAAATTTTCCATTCCTGATACATGTAGTTTCGCATATTTGTCTATAAGATGAGACAAAAACTTAATGGCAAAAATTCTAACTACACTAGTAGGAAGAAGTTCTATTATTCCTAGTACTTTTGGAGAAATAATCACGTAAATCCCGCCTTTCAAATTAATAAATTATATATAATTTCACATACTATATTATTCTATTATAATTTATTAAAATTTAAAAGTCTATTATAGTATTCCTTTACATAGAGTGACTTTATATACATATTATTGCTTACAAGCATATATTACTTTATCATATTGTTTATATATAAAAAAAACTGCCTTTTTATAAGCAGCAATTTTATTTTAATATTAAAACTCTAAGTGAAATTTCATTAATTATTGAATATAGTCCTTCATATCAATTATATTTTTTTCTTCACTCCTGGGAGGTATTATTCTTGCCGGTACTCCAACTGCTGTACAATTATCAGGTATATCCTTTAGTACCACAGCATTAGCCCCTACCTTAACATTATTTCCAATATTCACAGGGCCTAATACCTTTGCCCCACTTCCTATAAAAACATTGTTTCCAACAGTAGGATGTCTTTTACCAGTATGCTTACCTGTTCCGCCCAAGGTAACCCCATGATATATTACCACGTTGTCTCCTACTTCAGCTGTTTCTCCAATTACTACTCCCATTCCATGGTCTATAAAAAGTCCTCTTCCTATCTTTGCCCCTGGATGAATTTCTATTCCTGTAAAGAATCTTGCTAGCTGGGAAATCAATCTAGCTATAAAGAAAAACTTTGCCTTATAGAAAAAATGGGACACTCTACTCCATAATATTGCATGTACACATGGATAGAGCAAAAATACTTCCACTCTATTTCGTGCAGCAGGATCATTTTCCATTATTTTGTCTAAATCGTATTTTAGGTTATTGAACATACAAACTCTCACCTCAATAAATATATAAATTTATTTTCATACACCTTTATAAAACCTTTATAAAACAAAAAAACTCCACCTCATTATAGAGACAAAGTCAATAGCCTGTTATCCACTCTAAAAGCTACATATTCAAGCACACATATGCTCTAAAGCTATAACGGGCTTTCCCGTTGTCCTTTACTAAAATTCAAAGACACTATTCCAAAGGGCACTTCTCTTAAACTTCCTTTAAGAACCTTTCCAGCTTCCAGTTCTCTCTCTATAAATTCCATTTAAAATACTTTCCTTTTTCAACATATTTCCAAGTGTTTGAGTATGTTTTTATATACTTTATTATATTCTATAATTAATTTTTGTCAACTCTATTTTGCAAAGAAATGAATTTTTATGCACATATAAGGCATGTGAAAATAAATAACAAGTAAAAGATGCGACGTATATTTTGAATTATACAAGGAAACAGGTTCTGATGATAGTGGTGCTATCAGAAGGTTCTGTTAACGTAGTATAATTCATAATAGACTAGTATACTGACTAGTTATTTATTTGAAGATGCCTAAGTAAAATAATAAATCTAAGCTCAGTAGAAATATAAATTCTACTGAGCTTAGATTATTAAATACATTAACTACAAAATCTATGTGTTCCAATAATTTTAATTAATGGTCTGGACCATATCCATTTGCTTGTAGCCTTAGCTGGATTAAAATAATAAACTGCTCCACCAGAAGGATCCCAACCATTTAACGCATCCCTTGCAGCATTGATAGAATTTTGTTCTAGCTGCGCATTAATTTGGCCGTCTACAGTTGCTGTGAAAGCACGTGGCTCATATATTACTCCAGCAATACTTGAAGGAAATCTGGAATCTCTTGTTCTATTTAAAACTACTGCGCCTACTGCCACTTGACCTTCATAAGGCTCTCCTCTTGCCTCACCATTGATTAACCTGGCAAGAAGCATTAAATCCTGACTATTACTTGAATACTGTGAATTATTAGATTGAGATGGATTATTAATACCTAATGCACCTAATGTGCTATCTCCTGCTATTCCATCTGCTGTTAGTCCATTTTTACCTTGAAAATCTTTTACAGATAAATAGGTATCATAACCAAACTTTCCATCCACACTACCTTTATAATATCCCCAATTTTTTAATTTAGTCTGAATCTGTGTTACCGCATCTCCCTTTGATCCATACTTATATGCTATGGCACTAACAGCATTAGAATAATTTGAAAACATAATTGATGTTCCAAAATATGTAACTAACAATACTGCTATTATAGTGAAAGCTATTCTCTTATTCTTAACATTACCCATAAAAGTAACCTCTTAGTTAAAACCTAAATAACTCAATATTTAATTATTAAAATTAAAAAAATACTATATAAATATTTCAATGAAAAATATTAAATAAGTTCTACTAAGAGTACACCTCCCTTTATTATAAATTTTAATAATGTTTAATTTACCTATATAAGCGATAACTCTATTTTTTACTTAAATATAAAAAAAAATACTTTTATTTTAGAGAAAATTTTTAAATTCTCCTATAATAGACATATTTAAAGAAATCTATTAAACATATATTTTTCTTAATATCTATTTGCAACTATTTATTGAATAAAAACGCCCCCTTATACTAAGAACTCTGTTTATATTTCTTCAGCATTATGTTAATATTATTAATTGATTCACTTTAGGCATGTGAAAATAAATAATAAGTCAAAGATGCGACGTATATTTTAAATTATACAAGGAAACAGGTTCCGATGATAGTGGTGCTATCAGAAGGTTCTGTTAACGTAGTATAATTCAAAATAGACTAGTATACTGACTTGTTATTTATTTGAAGATGCCTTATATAAAAGATTTAAGGCATATGAAAATAAATAGTAAGTCAAAGATGCGACGTATATTTTGAAGTCTACAAGGAAACAGGTTCTGAGGATAGTGAGCTATCTGAGGGTTCTGTTGACGCACTAGCATACTGACTAGTTATTTATTTGAATGTGACTAATTATTATCAATAGTATTTACAATTACAAAAGTATTTATTAAATTTAAAGGATAAATTTTATAACTTAATTTCATAGAAACTAATGTTTTACCATTTAAAATTTACTTATAATTTAACTTTAGGTACTTAAAATAAATTTAGGAGAAAAATTGATGAAAGAAAATGATGAATTTTTACCCATATGTAAAAAAGATTTAATAGATAGAAATATAGATCAACTCGATTTTATAATAGTAACTGGAGATGCCTATGTTGACCATCCTTCCTTTGGCAGTGCCATAATTGGTAGAGTTCTAGAAAGTGAAGGCTTCACTGCTGGCATAATAGCTCAGCCTGATTGGAAAAATGCCAAGGATTTTATGAAACTTGGAAAACCTAAATATGCCTTTTTTATAAACTCTGGGAATATAGATTCCATGGTTAATCACTACACCGCTGCAAAGAAAAAAAGGCACGATGACTTCTATTCTCCTGGTGGTGAGGGTGGCCACAGACCAGATAGAGCACTTATAGTATATTGTAATAGAGCTCGTGAAGCTTACAAAGATGTTCCTATAGTAATAGGTGGGATTGAAGCAAGTCTCAGAAGATTTGCTCATTATGATTACTGGGAAGATAAGGTTAGAAGAAGTATACTTATTGATTCCAAGGCAGATTTATTGGCCTATGGAATGGGAGAAAAGACCACTGCACAAATAGCTAACCTTTGTAAATACGGCATGAATATAAAAGACATGAATGACATACGTGGTACAGAATATATAGCTTCAGATATAAGTAATTTAAGAGATTACGTAGAAACACCTTCTTATGAAGAAGTTTCTTCAAATAAAAAGGATTATGCAAAAGCATATAAACTTCAATCTATAGAACAAGATACCTTTAGAGGGAAAACTCTAGTTCAAAAGCATGGTGACAGATATATAGTTCAAAATCCACCACAATATCCTTTATCTGAAGAAGAAATGGATATTGTCTACAATCTTCCTTATACTAGAACCTATCATCCAAGCTATGAGGACAAAGGTGGTATACCTGCTCTTACAGAGGTTAAATTTTCAATTACCAGTCATAGAGGATGCTTCGGTGGATGTTCTTTTTGTGCTTTAACTTTTCACCAGGGTAGAACCATTCAACATAGAAGTCAAGATTCTATTATTGAAGAAGCTAAAACTATGACAAACTATTATGATTTTAAAGGCTATATTCATGATGTGGGAGGTCCTACTGCTAACTTTAGACATGTATCCTGTAAAGAACAACTTCAACGAGGCGTATGCAAAACTAAGCAATGTCTTTTTCCAACACCTTGCAAAAACTTAAAAATAGATCACACTGAATATCTTAGCCTCTTAAGAAAGCTCAGAGAACTGCCAAAAGTAAAAAAGGTATTCATACGTTCTGGCATTAGATACGATTATCTTATACATGATAAAAACACAAAATTCTTTGAGGAACTGTGTAAATATCATGTAAGTGGTCAGCTAAAAGTAGCCCCCGAACATATAAGCGATAAGGTTTTGAAAAAGATGGGAAAACCAGGTAGAAGCGTTTATGATAGATTTGTAAAAAAATACTTTGATATAAATAAACAGCTAGGAATGAAACAGTATCTCGTACCTTATCTTATGTCCAGTCACCCTGGTAGTGATTTAAATGCAGCTATAGAACTCGCTATATATATAAAGGAAATGAAATATATTCCTGAACAAGTACAGGATTTCTACCCAACACCTGGAAGCTTTTCTACTACTATGTATTATACAGAAATAGATCCTTTTACAGAAGAAAAGGTCTATGTTCCCAAAACTCAACATGAGAAAAACATGCAAAGAGCCCTTTTACAATTTACTAAACCAGAAAATTATAGAATTGTTAAAGAGGCGTTAATTAAGGCTCATAGAGAAGATTTAATAGGTGGAGGTCCTAATTGTCTTATACCATCTTCTCCAAGAGTAAGATTTAGTAAATCATCTAAATCCAAGAATAAAACTTCTAAAACTCCAAATACTGAGACAAAAAATTCTTTTAAAGATACACACAGTAGAAAAGAACACAAAAACAATTTAAAGAATCATAAATCAAGAAATAAATAGAAACAATGTTGAATAGCTGTACTTAATACGCGCTTAAACTCATATTAAGTACAGCTATTCCCATATTATCTTCATTTACATATTGATTTTATAACTAACTATAAGGTGCTAAATTGTTTATATAATACTTTTAAAAGTACAATTCTTACTTTTCCATATTGAGTCTAATAATTATACTTGTTCCTTTTCCCTCTTTACTAAATACTTCTACACTTCCATTATGCTTATCAACAATCCATTTAGCAATAGAAAGACCTAAACCTGTTCCACCTTTTTCTTTGGATCTAGATTTATCCACAGTATAAAATCTATCAAATATGTTCTTTATCTCTTCTTTTGGTATTCCAATACCTGTATCACTTACTGTTATTTTTAAACTCTTTTCAATAACTATAGAATTTATAATTATGTTTCCATTTTCAGGTGTAAATTTAATGCTATTATCAATAAATATTCTAAGCATTTGTTTCATCATTTTATAGTCTGCAAAAATAGTTACAGAATCATTTTTTTCACTAAATATGTTGTGATTCTCATCTATAAGCTTACTTTCCGTTATAATCTCATCTATTAAACTATTAATATTAAATTTAGTTTTATCTAATCTTTGCACTCCACTATCACCTTTAGCAAGAAAAAGTAACTTTTCTATCATCTTAGCCATAGTAGCCGCTTCAAATTTAATGGCATAAATTGATTTTTCTAAAGCCTTTCTATCATCTTTACCCCATCTATCAAGTAGATTTGCATATCCATTAATTACTGCAATAGGCGTTCTTAATTCGTGAGATGCATCTGATACAAACTGTGTCTGCCTGCTAAAGGAATCCTGAAGTCCATTTATCATATTATTAAGAGTACTAGCAAGCCTTTTAAGCTCATCATCAGGGCCGCACATATCTATTCTTTCATTCAAATTATTTATACTTATATTTTCAGCAGTTTTAGTAATGTTATCAATAGGCTTAAGCATTTTTTTACTTATGAAGTATCCAAGAATAATTGAAGAAATAACACCTATAAAATCTGATATTGCCATGAGAAAAAATAATATATTCATAAAATCATATTCTCTATCCATATCTTTAATTATTTGTAAATTTGTAATACCATAATTATTATTTTGAATTTTTACATTTTCATAGACTAAATGCCTATCTTGTTTTTCAATATGTTTTATTCCACCATAATCTTCACTAATCTTTATATTATGGTAATACTTTTCAGGGATATTCACTATTTCTCCATTTTTTTCTGTAAGCTTTATGTAGACATTCTCCTTAGATGGTAAGTTCATTAATATTTTCTTATATAGTATGTTACTATTTTCTTTTTCACTTATTATGTCATTTAAAACTATATTTTTTACATCAGATACTTGCTTATTAGCCTGAGAATAAAAATAATGTTTTATACCATATAGGACAGAAGCATTTAATATAAGTAATATAAAAGAAAACATAAAAGCATAAATTATAGTTAATTTAACAGAAATTTTAGCCCTTCTAATAATATTAATTCTCATTAATTACATATCCTACCCCTCTAACAGTAGTAATCAGCTTATCTTGAAAATCATCATCTATTTTGCTTCTTAAGTACCTTATAAAAACATCTACCACATTTGTATCACCGTCGTAATCATAACCCCATATTTTTTCAATTAATTGTTCTCTTGTAAGAACTATATTTTTATTTATAAGCAAAGTCTCTAATAGGTCATACTCTTTCTTTGTTAAATCAATTTTTTTACCATTCCTTAATACTTGGTGTGTGCTATTATTTATTATTATATCTCTAAATTTTATTTCATCATATTTACAGATTGATATGTTGTTCCTCTCTATTACTCTTATTCTAGCTAATAATTCCTCTATGGCAAAAGGCTTTGTCATATAATCATTAGCCCCAATATCAAGCCCATTAACTTTATCACTTATGTCACTTTTAGCTGTAAGCATTATAATAGGTATATTGTAATACTGTCTTATTTCTCTACAAACTTCTATCCCATTTAAACCGGGAAGCATTATATCAAGAAGAATCAAATCATATTTATTTTCTTCTATTTTTTTTAGTGCATCTATGCCATTATGAGATACATCAGCGTCATACCCCTCATGCTTTAACTCCATTTCAATAAACATAGCCATCTGCTTTTCATCTTCTACTATAAGTATTTTCAGATTTTCCATACTTACCCTCTTCCTACCCTAGACATTCATTCAACTATTATAGATGCTATTTATATCATCTAATAACAGAACTACCTTTCTAGACATTATCTACTAAAATTCAATAGTAACAAAAACTTATACTATATAAACATTCTAATCATAATATTAAATCTTATTATATAATTTTCTAATCCCTAAGATTACAGCTATTTTCTTTTCAACTATTTCATATATACTTCCAATCCTACTTCTTAACTTAACATTATATATATAATTTGTTATAAATACAATTATATATGCTCCTATAACATCCATAGGATAATGATGTCCAACATATATTCTTGAGAAACCTACAATTATTGATAACACAGTTAATGTTATACTCAATAGATTATTGTATTTGCTAAGTCCTAATGCTATACTCATAGTTCCCATTGCATGATCACTTGGAAAAGACGCATCTTTTATATGAGGAAATAATAGATTTACTTTATTATTGACAAAAGGCCTATTTGTGTAGTATATATTCCCAATTATAAAACTTAAAATCAAATTAATTACCGAAATAAAAAATGTATTAACTGCCATCTTTCTATAATCTAAATTTCTTGACATAATACCTGAAATAAATACCATTGCCACAACTATCATAAATATATATGGTACATATTTTGAGAAGAAAATCATTATAGTATCTAAAATCATGTTTTTATTTGCTAAATTATTTATCAGTCTAAAAATTTCCATATTCATTTTTAATTATCCTCTCATTAATATATTTTTGTATATCCTATAAATATTTTGTATAGAAACTTCATTTAAAATTATAAATACTAATTTTGAACATATTATTCCAATTATAATTCCACCTATAACATCTGTAGGATAGTGAACATATAAGTACAATCTTGATAATGCTATTAGAAATGCCATTGTCATAAATATTATTTTATACTCACTGAAGTACATTGATAGTACCCATGCAACAGCAAAAGAAGAACTAGTATGCCCAGAAGGAAAAGAATAAGATATTGGCTTTGAAATTAAAAGGTTAATATTACTTTTATCATTACATGGTCTAACTCTCCTTACTATATGTTTCACTATGCCTTCTCCAATAATTGTACTTATAATTAATGTTAGTATTACTATACCCCCAATTCTCTTATAGGGTTTATCTAACATCAAGGTAACTGCCACAATAATCCAAACAATGCCCAAGTTACCCATTACAGTTACTATAGGCATTAATCTATCTAGATATCTATTTTTTAAATATTTTTTAATAGCATATAAAATATAATTATCAAATATGTTTATTCTATTTAAAATATTCAAATACATATTTACTCACCTCTTTCCCTTAGATAACTGAAAAAAATACCAAATCAAAAATACAGTATACTGATTGCTTATTTCTTTAAGGATATCGATTTACACAAGTTAACTTTTCTTATATTATCTATATTGGAGATTAAAATTAGATTAAAAATATTTTTATTATTAAAATATTTTTAAGATTTCCCTTAAAAATATTTTTTCAAAGATAGGTACATATCAATTGACTTTTGCCCTTTTATACAATGTTTTCTTTACTTCTTTTATGTCTTCAATATTTGTTTTTGCTATTTTTAAATAGCATGCAGCTGCTGGAATCAAAAACACCTGAAATAATATCATAGTTATAACATAGTTATTGGGTTCACTTTTATATATTGAGATAAAGGATATCAAGTATCCTATACCCATATTCCCAACAGTTCTACCAAAGCTATTTGCAAGGTTTGATATACTAAAAGCTGCACCTCTATGTTCTGGAAGATTTACATCAGTTATTAGGGCTAACCAATTTGGAGTATTGCAAGATTGTGCAGCACTTGCAAAAAAAGCCAGTATAAATATTCCCAGCATCCATGGATTTATAAATATTTCTCTTAGAAGGCTTATTAATATGGAGTAAGTACTACTATTGTCAATATAAAGTTTATTCATTGGCATCATAAACATAATTATATATAGTGGCATAGTTATAAATACAAAAAATGAAGTCATTAGGGCCCTTCCCTTGTAACTTTTTCTTTGAAATAAATCTCCTAAATATCCAAAACCAGCTGATGCTAAACCACCTAACTGCAATATGGCATATAGATACCCAGCGGCTATAATAGCTGTCTTATTATCATAGCCTTGATTTTGAATCTTTGAAATATATAGAGTGGGAAGCCATATAAGACTTCCTGTAGTAATATTCATGAAAACACCTTGGAATAACAACAATAGGTTGGTTTTTTTTAATATTATGCTTTTAATTTCATTTAATTGTATAGTATAGTTATACTCATTTCCTTCATTCACAAGCTTTTTTAATTCAGGTTCAGCCCCTCCTAAAGTAGGCTCTTTTATAAAAATATATAAAATAGTTAAGAATAATCCTATGAAGCTTACAATTTCAAATGGTTTTCTCCAACTGCTTGAAGTAACAATAATTGATGCCATTAATGAACCCAATATACCACCAAATCCCTGTGACATTCCCCAAAGACTGAGAAGCATTCCACGATATTTATAAGGTATAAAATCTGTAAGCACACTAAAACCAATTGATGCTATACATCCAAGCCCTATACCTGTAAAAAATTGTGATATTACAAGTTCTAAATAGTTATCACTTCTAGAAGTGAAAAACACGGCTATAGACCAAATAATGGTACCAAACATAATAAGTCTCTTCCTATTGTACTTTCCAGCTGCATATCCCCATAATATAGATGATACTGCTGTAACAAGTATATTTATGGCAGATACATCTCCCAATGAATACATAGTGATATTCAAATCTTTAGCTATTGAAGAAAATAGTGGGGGAAATAATCCAATTATAATATTATCAAAAGCTGCTAAAGCCACAAATACAAACACGGTATATATGATTCTAATATTATTTTTATTCATAAACTAAAAATCACTCCTCAAATTATATCTTACTGTGCCTATTAAATTTACTAAATATATATTGCTGAAAAAAAATCTTTATTTACTGTTAATATTTAATATAAATTTGTTAACAATAAATTTGTTAACAATAAATTTACTTATAAAATTGCAACACTCAGGCTTAATTATTCGTGTAATAACAAGAGTAAAAAACTATTATTTAACTTCAGAGGTGAACATATGATTAAAAATATATTAATTATTTCTTCTAATTACACCGGCAACGGTCATAAAAGTATATCAGAAGCTTTATGTGAACAATTCGCTGTATATCCTGATATAAAAGTAACTGTAGTAGACGGTTTTTCCCTAGGTGGTGATTCTCTACTTAAAGTTGGTAAATCCTATGGTACAATTACTAGAAATGCCAAAGGCTTATGGCAACTAATATGGGATTTGTCATCAATTAAGCCATCGATAATAGATGAATTAATTGAATTAACTATAGCTGATAGATTTATAGACCTATTTAAAAATATAAATCCAGATTTAATATTATCCCTACACCCTAATTTTAATGGATCTATAATAAATATTATGGAAAAAAACAAAATAAAAATTCCCTTTATAACTTTTATTGCAGATCTTGTAAGTATTTATCCGCTTTGGGCTGACAAAAGAGCTGATTATATAATCAGTCCAACTATTGAGGCTATGGAAAAATGTATAGAATTTGGAGTTCCAAAAACAAAGGTTAAAGTTTTAGGTTTCCCTGTACGCTCAAGATTCTATAAAAATACCAACGCGATAAATAAGCATAATAACTATAATAAAAATACCACTTTAAAGTTCCTATTACTTGGCGGCGGAGATGGTGTTGGTAATATGAGTAAAATTTCAGATATTCTACTTAGTAATTTTAATTGCAATGTCAGTATAGTTACAGGTCATAATTCATCTTTAAAAAAGAAACTTGAAAAATCCTTACTAGAAAAATATGATAACAAAGTTCATATTTATGGTTTTATAGAGAATATTGAGGAACTTATGATAGACTCTGATATAGCCTTTACCAGAGGTAGCCCAAATGTAATGATGGAGGCCATTGCCTGTAATGTACCTATGATTATAACTGGAGCCCTACCAGGTCAAGAGGAAGGAAATCCCAATTACATTAAAAAATACAATATAGGCGTAGTCTGTAAGAATGTCAGAAGGCTAAAATCTACTATTGATGAATTACTTTCATGTAATGCATCTAAATTAATAGAAATCAAAAAATGTCAAAAGAATTATAGTAGTCCTAATATTGCAAAAAATATAGTTGATTTTATAGTTCAATTATAAGATAAAATGGTCTAAAATCATTATTTTGGACCATTTTATCTATGCAATACTTTCATCTTTAAAGCATCTTCTCAATTTACATATACCATTATGTATTCTACTTTTAATTGTTCCAGTTTCCACATTTAGTATTTCGCTAATTTCTTTAATTGTAAAACCCTGAAGATATTTCATTGAAATCACAATTTTCTGGTTTTCAGGTAACTTATTCAAACTCCTAACTACTTCCTTTAAATAAATATTATTTATAATAGTGTCCTCTATTCTCTCCCCTATAATATTATCTTCAATAGAAACTTCGTACATAAATTGCTTATGCTTTTTCAAATAATCCAAGTAACAATTTTTAGAAATAGTAATTATATATGAAGAAAATTTACCTTTTCCTGCTATATCAAACTTTTTTATATTATTTATTATCTTTATTAGTACTTCTTGTTTTAGATCTTCTGCCAAAAAACTATCCTTACTAATTTTTAAAAGATATTTATAAATATATAAATTATACTTTGACAAAAGTTCCTGAAAAGCGCTTTTATCTCCATTCTTACATCTTTCTATCAATTCATTGTCTTCCATATGTATCAGCCCCTAATTTTCTCATTAAAATACTATGCGATATAATCTTCATTATTTTTTAATATTACCAGTATTATTTTCCTTTTTCTTTTCATTAAAAAATGCGATAATAGCTGGAACAAATGATATTATCATAATTGCAATAAGTATATAATGAAAATTATTTTTTACTATAGGTAAACTTCCAAATAGATAACCACCACCTAAAAATAATAAAACCCATAAAAATCCACCCATCATGTTATAAATTATAAACTTTGAATATGGCATTTCTCCTAAACCTGCTACAAATGGCACAAAAGTTCTTATTATAGGAATAAATCTTCCTAATGCTATGGTCATTAAACCATGCTTTTCATAGAACCTATGTGCTTTCTTTAAATATTCTTTATTAACATATTTAATATCTTCTTTGTTTAATATTTTAGTTCCAATTTTTTTTCCTATATGATAGTTAACTGTATCGCCAATTACAGCAGCTATATAGAATATAATAAACAGTGTTATTATTCCAATTGATCCACTAGAAGCAATTGCTCCTATTGCAAATAAGATAGAATCTCCTGGTAAAAATGGAGTAACGACCAATCCCGTCTCACAGAATATAATTAAAAATACAATAGCATATGTCCAAGCACCATAATTTTGAATCATTACATTTAAATATTTATCAAAATGTAATAATAAGTTTATTAAGTTATTCATTGTCTTTCCCTCTATTCATATTATTTTAACCTGACTAACTTGGTGTAAGTCTCCCACGCACTCTGTGAAAGCGATTCACACAAAATCAAAAAAAAGATTTTGGTTCTCTGCTTGCACTCTGCGAAAGCGATTCACACAAAATCAAAAAAAAGATTTTGGTTCTCTGCTTTTCTTAAAGTGGGAGTCCAACGCCAAGTAAGCCATGCATTCGCAGTTCTAAAATTCAGATGGGGTAAAAGAATCCCCACCTAAATTAAGAACTTGCTTCAATTGAACTCTATAATATATAAATCAAAATTCAACTATTATTCTATTATCCTTGAGGAAGATTAAAATTGAATTAAAAACAAGAAATATTTTATTAAATTTTTATTAAATAAGATATAAAAACCTAATATAAAATGATTTAAAACAATATTAACAATATAGTTACTCAGTTCTCAGCAAACTTTAAGTAAGACTTAATATTTTATTAATATAAGAGATGTATAGTCTTATATATAATATATTTTTTATAATAAATAGAAATAGGAGAATTGATACTATGTAAAAGAATACCTATGATACAAATATTTAGAGTTTTTGTTCAAATTATTTTTTTATTTTTACTTC
>NZ_BAEV01000059.1 GCF_000246895.1 Clostridium arbusti SL206
ACAAAAACCTATGTCTGCATTTTTACTTAGTACTTGTTGCATAGTCTTATCTGCTCCCTGACCTGTACTAAGATCAATATCTAATCCTTCCTCTTTGAAATATCCTTGATTTATAGCGGCATACATAGGAGCATAAAATACCGAACGAACCACTTCATTAAGTCTTACTTTCTTAAGGGAAGTTTTACTACTGTCACTTCCGCTTCCACATCCTGCAAAAACACTTGCGACTATAAGCATAGACAAGAGCAATGTACAAGAATAGAATATTTTCTTTTTCATAGCTACCTCCTAATTTTAAATTCATTATTATATAGTATGAATTTAAGGTAGCTTTTGACATAAAATTTTTTATTTCTATAAGATAATTTTTAAAAATTAGAACCTGAATATATTAATTTTTAAATCTGGTTCCTTATCTCTTCCAACTATAGTGTCTACTTCATCTATAACTATTTCAGAAGTTATACTTACATAAGCACTTTTAACATGTCCTGCATGTGCATTACATTGTATATCTGCAATAGTTGCATGTAGATGTACATAAATGTCATCATCATCTGTAGTTGTTATATTGCCTATAAGGCTAGTGACTTCAAAATCTCCTGAAAAGTCTCTTAAATTATAAGCCTTTTTTTCAATGCCAAATACACCCAATCTTATTTTGTTAACAGCACCAATACCACTTATAAAGCCACATTTTATATTATTATCTTTAGAGAATTTCTTTAAAGTAGAAATAATCTCTTCTCCCTTATCAATCCTCAAAATCCATTTATTATCAACCTTTTTATAATCCAAACTTCATCCCCCTAACCTCTACTAGCATATAAAGATCTTCAAAGAATACCTTTATACATATTTTATTTAAAAAGTACCATTCCATTCCTCAGTTTTAGACTTTATGGAATTTTTCATCATATTAGCTAATTTTCCTGTGATGATACCATTCTTAAAAACTTCATCTACTTTTCTGCATTTAACTTCTATGATACTATCTTTAAGTTGCTTCTCAGTAATTCCATTCTTATTAGCTAAATCAAAGGCATTTCCTCCTGAAGATTTGCATTTTTCAATTTCCTCAGCAGTAAATCCTAAATTCTCTTTTAAAACAGTTTCAACTGAAAGTTTAGGATGAATAAAACCACTAGCTAATGCTGCATTCTTCTTTGATGTATTAGATTGATTAACATCATTAGTCTCACCGTAAACAGGAACCACTATATTTAGTGCAACAACTATAAATAAAATTGTAATTAAACTCTTTTTCATCATTGTTTCCTCCTATAAGGCATATGAAAATAAATAGTAAGTCAAAGATGCGACGTATATTTTGAAGCCTACAAGGAAATAGGTTCTTCAGATAGTGAGCTATCTGAGGGTTCTGTTGACGTGGTAGGATTCAAAATAGACTAGCATACTGACTAGTTATTTATTTGAATGTGCCTAAAATCTATTTCACTAGATATTATTAGGAATATAACAATTATTTATACTTTTATCCAAAACATTCAATATATCTTTAATTTCAGTATAACACTTTTTTTAATATATTAAAGTTTTCTATAATATTTACTTTTAGACATGGAAAATAAATAACTAGTCAGTACACCAATATATTTGACTTGCTATTTATTTTCACATTTCTAAATTCTAGGCATTATATTTCTATAATTACCATGGACATCATTCACCTGAGAAATTGCGATAAAAGCCCCGGGTTCTATACCTTTTACTATACGCTTTAGTACTCTTAATTGAGTTTTCTGTATTACAATATATATTATCTTTTTGTCCCTATTAGTGTAAGCCCCTACTGCATTTACCACTGTTGCTCCTCTTACCAATTTTAAAGTTATATTGTCTATTATATCCTCATACTTTTCACAAATAATAATACACTGCCTTGATGAAGATAATCCTTCCTGCATTGCATCCATAGTCTTTGACCTTATATAACTTACTATAATAGCATACATTACAGAACGCGGTCCCATAACAATGGCTACCAAAATGTAAACAATTATATCAGAAATTAAAAGCAGAGTAGATACATTAATTGAATTTGAGTTATGATTTATAATTTTAGCCAGTATATCTACACCACCAGAAGAGCCTCCAGACATAAATATTAAAGCCATACTAATTCCTGCTAACACCCCATAAAATATAGCAGATAATATCATATCATTAATTTTGGGTAAAATAAAATTTACATTGAGATAATCTATCATTACTGAGGAAGTTATAACAACAAGCACACTTTTAAAAACAAACTTTTTACCCAGTATGCTGAATCCAATTATAAATAGAGGAACATTCATGATTATATTTGCCAAACCTATTTTATACCCAAATAACTTATTGAGACTTATGGCAATACCCGTTATTCCTCCGAGTCCTATGTGAGCTGGCAATAAAATAAAAGATGTACTAATGGAAAACAGCATACTTCCAACTATAAGAAAACAATATTCACTAGTGATTTTTTTCATATAATTACCACCTTCATAATAAAGCATGTATTTATAACACAATCCATTAAATTCTAATGTATTTAGTTATTTTTACATGCATAAGGCATATGAAAATAAATAACAAGTCAAAGATGCGACGTATATTTTGAAGTCAACAAGGAAATAGGTTCCTAAGATAGTGAGCTATCTTAGGGTTCTGTTGACGCGGTGGAATTCAAAATAGACTAGCATACTGACTAGTTATTTATTTGAATGTGCCTAATATAATAATTATAATTTCTTCACATTATTGCATTAATATACATAAAATTTATTTTTATATTTTTATAGTTTGGCCTATATCAATAATCTTTATTGTTCCATCATTAATCTTGTTTAATGTATCTACGGTTTCCTCATCTTTATCCTGAGCTAAAATATATGTCTTATAGTGAATTGGAATCATTATACCCGAATTCATCATTTTAAACATTTTAAAGCTTTCCTGTGGACTACAATGCATACTTTTAAATTCATCGGGCTTATAGCAACCTACAGGCATTATAGCTGCATCTACAGTAATTCCCTTGTATATATCTGTAAATGCAGTATCCCCTGCAAAAAATACTTTTTTATCTTTATGCTGAACAATATATGAATTACTATCAGTAGGACCAATACCCGGATACCTCCTACCAATATGATTTGCCTCTATTGCTTTAATACTAATATTTTTATCTTTATATATTTGTCCAGCAGTCAATGCAAATACATTTTCAAATCCTCTTGATTTAAGAGCATTTTTTATACCTTTAGGAACAATTATATTAGTCTTTTTATCCAGTTTATTTAACATTCCATAATTTAGATGATCCATATGTCCATGGCTTATAAGTATATAATCCAAATCAAGCTTAGTTAAATCTATTGATGGATTTACAAGCCTTTTTAAATGTCCAAGATTACCTATTACGGGATCTGTTAAAAATATTTTTCCATACATATTTATAACTGTAGTGGCATGTCCTACCCAGTGTATAGAATTTTCTACAATAGGTTCAGCTATGGGAGTTTTCTTTGGAATTCTGTATACCTTTAAGTTTCTCTTATTTAATTTGTACATGTAATCAAATATCTTAATAATGTGTGGTTTTTTCAAATAAAATACCTCCCAAATAAAATAAAGTAAAGAGCTTATAAAAACTCTTTACTTTATTTTAAGCTTGTTCTTAATAATTTTCAAACTCTGAAAACCAAATACTTATCTCTCTTTCTGCATTCTCCACATTGTCAGATGCGTGTACCAAATTTTTTGTAGTATCATTAGCATAGGTACCCCTAATACTTCCCATAGGTGCAGTTTTAGGATCTTTACCTCCATTAATATTTCTCACAATACTTATTGAATCCTTACCTTCTACAATCATGGCACAAAGGTTACCTTCTGTTATATATTCAATGAGCTCCTCAAAATAACTTCTTCCTTTATGTTCCCTATAATGTTCTTCTGCAAGTTCTTTACTTGCTTTAAGCATTTTTAATGCAACTATGTTAAGATCTTTTCTTTCATAAAAACTTATAATTTCACCCATAAGTTTTCTTTTAACTCCATCTGGTTTAATTAATACTAATGTTCTTTCCACTATATACAACTCCTCACCTAAAGTTAAATTTAAATCATTGACATAAGAGCTGTTTAAAACAACTATTGAAATTTATCTTATATTCTTATACTTTTTATATATAATCAACTTTTTTGTGCCCTTCATCAAAATCAAATAAGTCTTCTTCATCCTCCATATAGTAGTTATAGTGTATTCTCTTTAGTTTATATTTACTCTGACATGTAATAGATTTAAATGGACATTCCCCATTTGTCTCCTCTAATTTATAAAAAGCACAATTTTCAAAGCATTCTATTTCCTTATCATAAGTACTCAAAAATGGACATTGACTCATAATAACACCCCTCATACCCAACCAATGATAATGTTTACATTGTTTTTTTACATTATAAACCATTTCACTAAAAAAAGTAAATACTTTTTTTAAATATTTTAAATTTATCATAAAAATGAAAATATTCATATATACCCTTTTAAAATGCAAGATTTTATCATATAATTTTACATAATGGATTATATATATTATTTATTTTCTAAAGGAGGACATTACTTTGAAAAAAAAAATTATTAGATTATGTAATAATTTTTTTAATTTGTTTTTTTATAGCCCCATTTTTACTTTATATTATTCTCAGTTCATCCTTATTTAATAAGTACACTCTTTATTTCAATAAAATTATATATTTAAAGTTATATATGCGCTTAGCATTTATAGGCTTATTTATATTTTTATTAATTAAACTTTTCAGATACTTATTAAAAATTTTAATTGAGAGAAGGCCTACATTTAAAGCTAAGCTAATATCTATTGAAAAATTAGATTCAAAATCTTTAAATATGGGAATAATTAAAAATGAATGGGATTCTACAGAAAATTATGCTGTAAAATTCAAACATAATGATGAAATAATTGATATTACAATTTCAAAAGAAAACATAAAAAGCGATCTAACAACAGATGAGCATCCTTATGTTGAATATCAATATATTGATCTAATTAAATTATTTAACAAATTTCTCAATATAAAGGTTCATACAAAAAAATAAGCAGTTAGGCATATGAAAATAAATAACTAGTATACTGACTAGTTATTTATTTGAACATGCCTTATTCTAACATTAAGACAATTATTTAATATAATTTGTCTTAATGTTTTATTTTTTTGTATTTTGGGGAATACTAAATTTAAAAATATAAAAAGATATAGAGGGAGTGTTATTATGTTTGTTACAAGTATTTCCTTTTCATACTTTTTTCTAGGAATAGCCTTGATTTCATTAATAATTTGTATTTATCATAAAGCTCTTGTAGTAAAAACTTCTCCAGATAATAAATCAAGAGATAAGATAATAGGAAACATGAAAGACCCTATAACCTGGAGAAAGAGAAATAATATAATTGGAAACATATCAATCTTTTGGTGCTTACTTTCTTTAGCTTTATTTATATACTTTAAATATTTCTTTACAGCAGGATTGATATCTATATATTATGTATTTATATATATAGCGGTAGCAGCTGCATCCATGTTTTTAATAAATATGGGAAAGAAAAAGACAGCACAATAAATTTTTATGAAGTATTTTTATTAACCAGTAATAAAGTAGGAGCTGTGTGGCAATGCATATCTATGCATTGCCACACAGTTTTTTATCTATTAAAATTAGTATTGATTCTTTTGATGCACTCCCCTTATCTTTGTTAAACAATTCATTTATTAACTTTTTATTATAAATACAGTTATCAATGGTTTTTTAGTTGTGATGAATTTTATAAAATGATATACTTGTAATGTCTTTTAGCATTGTTTCGACGTATATTTTATCTGAAAATAATGCCTTATAAATAAACATTAATAAGTTTTAACTAAAATGGAGCGATGAAATTTGAAACGTAAAATTATTTCCTTAATACTAACCCTTGCACTATCACTTTCTATAGGTTCAACAGCTTTTGCTGCTGAGAATAGTCAACCACCTAACATAGTTGGTACAGCTGCTGTTGCAATAGATGCAGAAACTGGTGAAATTATATATGCCAAAAATCTAGACAGTAAAGTATATCCTGCAAGTACTACAAAGCTTATAACCGCACTAATTCTTACTGAATCAAAAAAACCTGGTGATTTACTTACATATACAGCTAGTGCTAAAGCACAACCCTCAGCATCTATAAATTTAGATAAAAAGCCTTTAAATGTGGGTCAACAAATGACTGTTGAAAATGCCATGAAGGGTCTTTTAGTATTCTCTGCAAATGATATAGCTTATATGATTGCAGACAATTTAATTGGAAAATTAGATGCTAACGTTAGTGATACTAATAAGGCATTTTCAGTATTAATGAATAAGAAAGCAGACTCTTTAGGTCTTAAAAACACTCATTTTGTAACACCAAATGGTCTACACGATCCTGATCATTACACAACTGCTTATGATATGAGCGTAATTGCCAAAACTGCTTTTGCTAATAAAACAATACTTAACACTGTAAAACAAAAGGAGGCTACAATTTCTACCGGTGGCTTTAATATTCCTATAGAAAATAGGAATAAAATGATTCTAGAAAAAGAAACTGATTTATATGATAAAACTTGTATTGGTGGTAAAACAGGATATACTACTCAAGCTGGGAAATGCCTAGTTTCCATATTTAATAGAGATGGTCGAAAAATTATAGGTGTTGTAATGAATTCAGCCTATGATAGTCAAGATACTCAAGTATTTAAAGATATGGAATCTCTTATAAATTACAGTTACTCAATAAAATCTACTAAATTGTATTCTAGTAATGGTACTTATAAATCAGAAAATTTAAGCTATAGACCTTTAAAATTCTTCGGACCAACTAAAACTTTAAAGGTGCCCCTTACCGTAAAAGAGAATGTAAACTATTATAAAAATGATGTAAATGATAAAGAAAAGAAATTAACAGCTAATATTTCTTCCCTAGATCCTTGGAAACTTAAAGCTGAGACTTCCGTTGGAACTCTTACTTTAACTGAGAGAGGTATAACTAAAACATACAAACTTTATCCAGGTGTTTCTACAAGCGATTTAATAAAAGATAATAAACTTCTTTATGGTGGTGTACTCGTTGGTATAATTGTTATAATAGCCATAATAATTATAATAATCTATAAGATTATTAATATATTTTCAAAAAAAGGAAGAAGAAGATCCTATTACCGATAATCATTGAAAAAGATTAATTTTATAAAATTATAAGCCTAATATTGCCTAATCTTAATGATTCAAAGCATTATTAGGCTTTTTCTTCAATATGCATATCATAATATTAAAAATGTGACAAACCAAATTTATACACTATTCTATAAATTGATTGACATTCAATCTACAAAATGATAACGTTTACTCATAGGGTTTTTAAATTTAATAATTTAATTTTAGGGGGAGATTTTTATGTTAATAATAAAGGCTATCATTAGACCAGAGAGAACAAATGCGGTTTTAGAAGAACTTAATGATGCAGGATTCCCTGCTGTAACAAAGTATGATGTTGTTGGAAGAGGTAAACAACAGGGAATCACTGCTGGATCTATTCATTATGATGAAATACCAAAGGAAATGCTTATGATTGCTGTAAATGATGAAGATAAAGATGATGTAGTTAGAATTATAATGAGTAATGCAAGAACAGGAGAAAAAGGAAATTTTGGAGATGGAAAAATATTCATATCCGCTTTAGATGAAGCATATACCGTAAGTTCAGGTTTAAAAGGTCTATAGGCCTATATAATTATGGGAGGTGTTAACTATGAAAGAAATTACAGCTATTGTTAGAATGAATATGGTTAGTCAAACTGCAGCTGAACTTAAGAATCAGGGTTATGCAAGCTTTACCTGTAGAAAAGTTCTTGGCAGAGGTAAAAAAAAGGTTGATTTCATTCCTACTAAACAGGATGAAGCATTAATGAATAAATATGAAAAAATGGAAATTTCAGAACAACATAGACTTGTATCCAATAGGATGTTTACAGTGGTAGTTAACGATGAAGATGTAGAAGAAGTAGTAGATACTATTATTAAAGTTAATCAGACAAAAAATCCTGGAGATGGTAAGATATTTGTAAGAGATATATCAGAAGTCATCAGGGTAAGAACTGGAGAATTGAACTCTCTAGCACTGTAATTTCAGAGTTAAAGAGAAAATCTTATTTATATAAGTCAATTATTTAAAATAGAACATAACTTAATATAGCTTACAATCAACAAAATTTATATAAACATTTTTCCTTGATGAGAATGGAGAGTTAATTTATAACAATCCATTCTCATTCCTCCATTTATAGGTATTTATAGTCTTGAGTCCTATTAAAACTTATTTTATTCCTATCTAATAAATGTACTTTCTTTTAATGAACTCCTTTTATTAAACCTAATAAAACTGAAAATAGAAATCACAAAAATGATTGCTCCTGCAATAATATATAAAAATGCAAATTTACCTGAAACTCCAACTAGATATGGGAATAGCAAAGTACCACAAATATTGAAAGTTATATGAGCTATTATTGATCCCACTACACTTTTAGTTTTTACACATAATAGACCTAATAGTATTCCTAGTATTGCTGTATAAATACTTTGAAATTTATCCATATGATAAAGTCCAAATAAAATACCCTGAATAATAACCGCAGCAATTATATTAATATTATTCCGTATCTCACTTAATATCATTCCCCTAAATAGTATTTCCTCAAAAATTGGAGCAAAAATTAAAACTGCTAATATACCCAATATAGAGGTCATTGACATATTTATCATTTTTGACGTCTCATTGTAAGATGGAAAAAATTTTATAACATATTCTACAACTCCTGATAAAAGAGCAGAAAAAGATACACATATAACTAATATAAATAGCACATTTTTTACCCCTATGTTTCTAAAATTACACATCTGAAATATATTTTTTTGCTTTTTTCTAAGCATAAAAAAGTATATTATAAGAGACAAAATCATTGATATAATTAGAATATATCCTGTATTTTTATATACATATTCTTGCATTTCATTATTACTGCTAAATCCTTTAAATATTGCATTTATACCTACTATGGCAAAAAATAGTATTTGAAATGCATAATATATTATAAGATATAACAGTATTCTAATAGCTGTCTTAATATGTTTCATTAACTTCACCTAAACTTTCAATTTAATTTTAACCTGACTAACTTGGCGTAAGTCTCCCACGCACTCTGTGCAAGTGATTCGCACCAAATTAAAATTTGGGCTCTCTACTTGCACTCTGCGAAAGTGATTCGCACCAAATTAAAATTTGGGCTCTCTACTTTTCTTCAAGTGGGAGTTCAACGCCAAGTAAGCCATGCATTTGCAGTTCTAAAATTCAGATGGGGTAAAAGAATCCCCACCTGAATTAAGAACTTGCTTCAATATCTAAACTTTCTAGGATAGATATTCTGATAATAATTCACCTTTTGTCTCACTAAATTTACCTGTTTCAATTTTAAAGAATTGTGCAGCTTCATCTTCTTTATTAATAAGTTTAACTAACTCTGCATGACAAGTCAAAATAAACACTTGATTTTCTTTAGACAATTCTCTTAATACTTTTACTACATTTTTAAGATGTTTATAATCAAAATTAACTAAAGAATCATCAATTACCACCGGTAATTTGGGTTTAATATCCTTTATTCTACTAAATCTTACCGACAAAAATAATTGCTCCTTTGTTCCCCTACTTAAAATATCTGTAGTGTCACTTAGTGTTCCATCACTACTATAGGTTTTAAAATCATATTTCGTAAGATCCTCTGTAGGCAGCACTGAAATAAGCTCTCCTTCAGTTATTTTTGATAAAATTTCCCCTGTACTTCCTAAAATAGTATCCTTTGCGTTATCAATAAAATTCTTTTGAAGCTTTTCTAACATAAATGCAGCTGCATTATATACTGCATATTCCTTTGCATTATTTTTCAGATGTTTTCTGCCCCTGTCTATTTTCTCATTAGCTACAGCTATATCCTCACTCTTGTACAGCTTATTCATATTTTCCTTAATATTTAATCTCAGACCTCTCAATCCATCCAAAGTTTTTCTATTATCCTTAAGTTTATAATTCAACTCATTAATCTGTCTATCTATTTCATCTACATTTATGTAGTCCTTTATAAGCTTCTTAAAAGCATGAAATATTTGAGAATCACTATGATCTTCATTAGTAATCAGCAATTGCTTTATTTTATCAATTTTTAATGAATGTATTAATTGATGCTTTAAGTTAATATATCTATTACTGTCTTCTTTATACTTATTATAGATTTTCATATAATTAATATTTTTATCAAGTTCTTTAAACATGTCCACATTATCTTTTTCCACATATTTTAGTTGAAGACTATCTTTTATCTTCTCTTCTATACCCTGTTTTATATTCCCTATAGCTTTTATATTTTCATAATCAATTACCATTACATTTAGCTTTTTAGCTGTTTCAAACAAGTATTTACTATTACTAATTATGTCTTCACCTATATTTGATTCATTAAAACTGAGAATCTCAGAAAATTTAATAATAACCTTTGCTATTTTCTCTAAATTAAGGATAATATATTTTTTCATGGCGTTTATATTCTTTAAATCATATTGCAAATCCATAACTCTCTTTTTAATATCTCTTGCTAGTCTAAAATAATCTTTTAAACTACTTAATGGTATTTCCCTATCTAAATCAAGCTTAAGCTTATAATCCTCCATAATTCTATTTAGACTATATTCTCTTTTATTTAGCTTTTCTAACTCTTCACTAGCAGAGCAGATTTCCGCAGTAATGTGATCTAAATTTATTTCTCTAGTGTTTATATCTATATTCTCTACTCTCATCTTTTCACTGATAATATTATAAGCTGATGCCCCTATTATCCCAGCGACACTTACAGTTACTCCAAAAATTTTACTAAATCTATATATAAATATCCCTAAGAGAATAAAAGCTAAAGAAACTATACAATAGCTCACCAGTGAATTCTTTGGATTTTTAGAGTTTTCCTTTATCTTGCAAGAATTATTAATTATATTCTTTTCCTGCTGTAATTGCTTTATTTTTAAAGTTAAAACTTCTATATTTTCTTTTATCTTTTTCAGTTCATCTACCTGCTCACATAATTCAACAAAAGCTATTTCTTCTGTATTTATTTTTAATATATGTGAAAAATCATCTCTCCACTGATGGTTCATATCCACAATATCCTTATTTATCTCTCTTTTTGAGGCCTTGTATTCTTCACATAATAAATTATAATTTTTTATCTTTTCCTCTAAACCTGAAATAGACAATTGAATATCTTTTATATTGTTTCCATTGATTATAAAAGCCTTTTCTAATTTTGAATAATCACCTAGATTCTGTGAAAACTTTGCTTTAGCTTTATTATATTCCTTGTCTATGCTTATATATTCATTTTTAAAATTATTCATTAATTCTAAAGACAGATTTTTATCCTTAAAAAAATTATATATGTGTTTATTTTCTTTAATTTCAAGTTGCAGTGCAAGTATATCTATTTCCCTATATATATTATAATTATTTTTTAAAACCTCTAATATAAATATATTATCTTCTGTAGTCAGCTTAATATTTTCCTCTTTCTCAATTTTTTCTTCAGTCTGAGAGAGTTTGTCCTTATATTGTCCAAATTTATCTACCTGCAGCAATGCCTCTTCTTTGATTGCTATTCCCTCATTTATAATTGAATAATCTGCTTTAAATAATTTAGTCCTTGGATTACCATTTTTACCACCTATTTTTTCAGCTTCTTTTTTTACTGCGATTATGAGCTTTGGTATTTTAATAATATCCTTTAATCCTGCTCCTAAAAGTATAGCCTGTACTTTCTCATTTTTCTTGTGAATATTTTGAAGTTCATCAAGACTTATAGTAAATATCTCTTTATAGGTAAAACTATCAATTTCTCCATACAAATTATTCTTATATGTTTTTTTCTTATTATTAACTGCTGTAATTAATGGCGCCGAAAATCCCTTTACTCTAACATTGTATTCCTCTTTACTAATACATATCTGTGCTTCAACTTCATATTCCACCTTGCAATTAGGTATATCTATAGATTTATTAAAGCCATAGGGAAAATGTCTTAAAATTTTTAGTAGTGTGGATTTACCTGCTCTATTTTTACCACCTAAAACTACTATTCCGGGAGAAATATTATCTAACTCAGCATTGTTATATATTCCAAAATCTCTTATATACAATTTCTTTATATACATCTACTTCTCCTCCATAAGACTATAAATTATTAATTCTCTAGCTTTTCTTAGTATTTCTTGAAAGGTATCCTCGTCTAGCTGCATTTTTAAATAATTTATATTCTCCATATCATAATTACTTTCCCATACTTGTCCAAAAGTGGCTATAATACCTTTCCTCAAATCATCTTTTTCGGAAAACTCATCACACAATTCATAAATTTCTTTTACAATTGTATTATCATTTTTCAGACCTTCAATATTAAATATCTCTTTTTCTAATCTTACATCTATAGAATCCGTATAAATAAATTTAGAATAATTCATTAATTTTGAATTTAAGTTTTCTTTTATTATTTCCTCTAAATCATCTTCACTATCTTCGAAGATAGTATTTATGCTCCCTCTGCCCTTTATAATCCATCTAATTGCATAACCTTTTACAATACCATTCAAATCCACATTAGTATGTAATCCAGAAGGTATATTTTCTAATTGATTAATTATATGCTGTGCCTTAGACTCCATTAAATTTATAAGTTCAGTTAAATTCTTTGGCTGATTATCTGTAACTTCATTTATATCCACCTCTACCCGTTTCCAAACAACTGAGGATGTAGGGAGAAACTCTATAGAGGGTTTATTTACTTCATTTACCTCTACTAATAGACATCCACCAATTCCCTCTTCTCCTATGTCTCTTCCTTGAGGCATACCTGAATAAGCAACTACTGGTTGTATATCATTCAATATTCTACACTTATGTATATGACCGAGAGCCCAATAAGACATTTTCTTCTTAGATTTTAAGTTTTCTAAAGTGCAGGGAACATAATTAAAATTGTTAGGATTTAGTTCTGTATGCAGTATGGCTACATTAAAAACATTGTCATCTACTGGATTATACGAATTGTATAATTTTCTACTATCTGATTTTCCCCTATAAGAATTACCATAAACTCTAGCAATTATATTTGAGTATTCATCTTTCATTTCAAATTCACTGCATTCTTCACTACTACAAATAAATACATTTTCAGGCAAATTAAAAATTTCTCTTTTACCTACAAAAGGATCATGATTACCTGCAGCAATATAAACATTTATATTTTCATTTAAAAGTCGTCTGCACTGCAAATTAAAGAAACTGTTAGCCTTAATAGATTTACCATCTCTATCGTATAAATCACCACTTATAATTAAAAAATTGACTTTAATATCTATAGCATAGTCTATAATTTTTTTAAAAGCATCATATACTGCATTTCTAAAAACATCAGAATATTCTTTTAAGTTTTCATCATACACATTTAGCATACTTCCTAAATGTATATCTGCAGAATGAATAAATTTCATAGGTAAAGTCAAATTAATCATACCTTTCCGAATATAGCAAAGAGAGGTCAGGCAGACATTCTCCCCGACCTCTAAACTATCCTTTAATTTTTTCCTCTCTGTATTTTATGTCATTTCCTCTCATTCTATAAGCTGCTTCTAACATTTCAACTTTAAAATCATATTCATCCATATCTAGATCCACATTATTCATTATACTATTTATAGAAAACTGAGCTACTTTTTTTATGATTTTTACTCTATACATTTTCATGATTTCTTCTTCAATATCATCTTGAGATTTTACTAAATCTCTATCTACTATATGCTTAACATCTATATTTTTTTTCTTTAAATTATATCCTATTAAAATAGCTCTGTGGCAATTTACAGGTTCCTTTTCGGCACACATAATAACTATATTATATCCTTTGTTCATTCCGTCAATTAACCTTACAATGCCCTTTTTATAGTTACTATCTTTCCTTATATCTTCATAACAGGCTTCACCTTGTTCATTAATACAATCTTTATTTCTTGCCCCTAATTCTTTACCCATAAATATATAGTATATACCATGCTTGTTCAAAGTTATTTTAATATTGTCCATATTATAAGGTAAGCTTTTTTCATTCTTACTATATGGATTAGACCTCACATCCACAACACAATTGATTCCATATCTTTGCAAAAGCTCTATAAACTCATCTATTTTCCTATCAGAATAGCCCAAGCTATAACATAATTTTTTCATTTTCTCCCTCTTTAAGAATATGCATTTAGGCACATTCAAATAAATAACTATTCAGTATGCTAGCCTATTTATTTTCACATGCCTTAAATTAAGCATATAAAAACTCTAAAATACTTTTCATAAACTGTGGAAGATTACCTGGTATCTTAGCACTGACAATATTTCTATCTATAACATTACCCTCGCTAGTATAATCTCCCCCTGCATTTATTACATCATCTATAATGGAGTCAACGCAAGTAAGTTTATATCCTTTAATAACCCTGGCAGATACAAGCACTGATGCTCCATGACAAATACATCCTATGACCTTATTATCTAATGCCATATCACTTATAATTTTCTTTATATAAATATTTGTTCTCAATCTATCTGGTGCCCATCCTCCTGGAACTATAATACCATCATAATCATCTACATTTATAGTATTAGCATTTTCATCTATATCAATGGTATAACCATGCTTTCCTGTATAACTATCCTTATTTCCTGTTCCTACAACTGTAACTCTTATTCCCTCTTCTCTTAATCTTAACAATGGATACAAAAGTTCAATATCTTCAAACTCATCCTCTGCAAGTAATATAATGCTCTTCTCACTCATTTCCATTTTACCACTCCTCTTAGTATATTATTATAAGCCTTATCAGATTACTAGGTACTAGAAAATCCTTCTATATTACTAGTTTATCCGTAATCAACACTAAGTATCAACAATTTTTTTAAATTTTTTATTTTTCTTGTATAAAATATCTTTATTGAGGGTAATATAAATAACGTAAAGAGGATTTAAAATTATTGTGCGAAGAGTATCTTATGATTTCTATCTAAGTATTTGAAAATAAATAGCAATTCAAAGATACTATGTTTATTTGAATGTGCCTTATACAAGGAAATAAGTTCTGATGATAGCAATGCTATCAAAAGATTCTATTAACCTAGTATAATGCAAAGTAGACTAGTATACTGACTAGTTATTTATTTACGATAACTTATAGAGGTTGTAATGTATTCGACCTAAGGTATATACATGGTGGTAATACGCTGTTTATGTGCCGGCGGGAAGATTATTATGGGTGGTGTAAAGCTGTTTATGTGCCGTAAGGTATATATTTGGTTTGTAATTATGTATAATAGTCGAGCTAAGACTGTATAGGTTGCCGAATTACTTTTTATAACCTTTAAATGGTAAAAAAGTGTTAGGTTATATAAGGTCAAAAGATCTTATATAGTTTTGAAGGTATTTTATACAATCGAGCCAAGATTTATTTATGTTTTAAAATGCTCAATATTAGTCGAAAGATTATTACTGGGTGTGTAGAGATGTATATGAGTTGTAACGAAGATAATTTTAGGTTCCATTACTAGGAAAAGAGGAATCATTTTATGATTTCTCTTTTTTTAATATCACAAATCAAACTCTAGCATATAATATTAAGGTGTAGAAATATGTGAAAGGTGAATTTTTATGTTTTTTAATCCTTATGAAGGTTATTTTAGAGAAACATCCCCTGTTTCCTATATAAGATTATTACATGCTAGCCCAAACTCCCCTGCTGTAGATATCTACTTTAATGATACTAAACTAGCTGAAAATCTTTCCTATGAAGAATTTACAGATTATTTATCCATAGAACCTGGAAACTATACTATAAAAGTTTATCCAAGAGGTAACACAGATAATTTAATTACTAGCACTAATCTTACTATTGCACCAAATTCTATTTCCACTATAGGCGTAATAGGAACTCTCCCAAATGTAAGTTTATTACCTATGTCAGAACCAAAGGGTCCAACGATTCCAGGAAAACTTTTTCTTAGATTTGGTAACCTATCACCAAATTCGCCAAATCTAAATTTAACCCTTGCCAATGGAACAGTAATTTTTAGAAACATAGCTTATAAAAGTGTAACAGACTATGCCTCTCTACGCCCTGGTATTTATCACTTTCAATTGAGAGATAGTGAAACAAATAAGATTATATTAGATGCACCTAATATACGATTAAGAGAAAATAGGTTCTATAGTATATATTCAGTAGGACTTTTAGGCGGAAAACCACCACTTAGAATACTTGTACCACTTGATGGAAATTCATATTTAAAATTCTAAAATATATTTTAAGCATGGTAAAAATAGCCAGTCAGTATGCTACTCTATTTGACTTGTTATTTATTTCCATATGCCTTAAAAGGAGCCTAAATTTACCCGAATCAAAAATTTAGACTCCTTTTTTTTAAATAAATTGATGTAGATATACTGAAAAATTTATTAAACCTTTTCTAATTCAATATACATAAGGTATTGACACTATTTTTCTATTATATTATTATAAAGGTAATATCTATGTAAATGCCTTTCGTCTTAAAGGATGGAAGGCTTTAATTTACGTTAGCATGTGAAAAGAGATATAAGGTGGTTTATCTTTCACCTATAGTTTCCCTTCATATGCTTTAGGCATGTGAAAATAAATAACAAGTCAAAGATGCGACGTCTATTTTGAATTATACAAGGAAACAGGTCCTGATGATAGTGGTGCTATCAGAGGGTTCTGCTGACGCAGTAGAGTTCAAAATAGGCTAGCATACTGACTAGTTATTTATTTGGATGTGCCTTATTGGGGATAAATTTAAATTTCATAGGAGTGAGTAAGAATGGCTGCAAAAGAAGTTAGAACCAGATTTGCACCAAGCCCAACTGGGTATATGCATATTGGTAACCTTAGAACTGCTCTATACACATATTTAATAGCAAAGCATGAAGGCGGTAAATTTATATTAAGAATAGAGGATACAGATCAAGAACGTTTTGTTGAAGGTGCTGTAGACATTATATATAAAACATTAGCCTTTACTGGACTTGTACATGATGAAGGTCCTGATATAGGAGGTCCTGTAGGTCCCTATGTACAAAGTGAAAGAAAAGGTATGTATCTAGACTATGCAAAAAAATTAGTAGAAAAAGGTGAAGCTTATTACTGTTTCTGTTCTAAGGAAAGACTAGACATATTAAAACTTAATTCAGAAGCATTAAAAAGACCTTTTAAATACGACAAACACTGTATGCATCTTTCAAAAGAAGAAATAGAAGAAAAACTAGCTGAAGGTATTCCATATGTTATAAGACAAAATAATCCTACTAAAGGAACTACTACTTTCGATGATGTTATATACGGAAAAATTTCTGTAGATAACTCTGAACTTGATGATATGATTCTAATAAAATCAGATGGATATCCTACATATAATTTTGCAAATGTTGTAGATGACTACCTTATGGGTATAACTCATGTAGTAAGAGGAAATGAGTATCTTTCATCTGCACCTAAATATAACAGACTATATGAAGCTTTTGGCTGGGAAGTTCCTATATATGTACATTGTCCTCCAATAATGAAGGATATACACAGCAAATTAAGTAAGAGAAACGGAGATGCTTCTTTTGAAGACTTACTTAATAAAGGATATTTAAAAGATGCTGTAGTAAATTACATAGCACTTCTTGGTTGGAATCCTGAAGGAGAAAATGAAATATTTAACCTTGAAGAATTAGTGAAGATCTTTGATTATAAAACAATCAATAAATCTCCAGCTATATTTGATCCTGTTAAACTTAGATGGATGAACGGCGAATATATAAGAAGAATGGCACCAGAAGAATTCCACAGCTTAGCACTACCTTATTACAAAGATGCTATAACTAATGACAGTATCGATCTTTTAAAAATAAGTGAGCTTTTACATACAAGAGTAGAAGTTATGAATGAAATACCTGATATGGTAGACTTCTTTAATGAACTTCCTGATTATGATATAGAAATGTACACTCATAAGAAGATGAAGACAAATACAGAAAATTCACTGGATAGTCTTATTAAATCACTTCCAATCCTTGAAGCTTTGGAACAATGGGATGTTGATACTATTCACAATTCCATGATGAAACTTGCTAAAGATATGGAAGTTAAAAATGGAATAGTTCTATGGCCACTAAGAACTGCTCTTTCAGGTAAAAAATTCACTCCAGGTGGAGCTTTTGAAATAGCAGACATTATTGGAAAAGAAGAATCTATAAAGAGAATTAAAATTGGTATAGAAAAGTTAAAAGCTGCTTTAGCTTAGATTTTTAAATAAAAGGAAACGTACATAAATTGTTTTAACCAAATAAATCAATTTATGTACGTTTTTTATGTATCCATAACTATTAATTTAATAATATATAAATTATATTAAACATTTAGGTCTAACTATTATAAATATCTATAATAGTTAGACCTAATATTTAAAGGGTTAAATACTCATTCTATATACAATGCTAAAATTATTCACATACCTTACCAGGATTTAATATATTTTCTGGATCAAAGGCTGTTTTTATGCCTCTCATTACAGACATATATTCGTCTCCATATTGTTTAAACATATATTTCCTCTTTGCGTATCCAATTCCATGTTCTCCAGATACTAAGCCCTTAAGTTCAATTGCCTTATTATACATAGCATCAAAAACTTCAAGAAGTTTATTTTTCCATATATCTTGTGCCAATTCATCTTTTAATACATACACATGCAAATTACCGTCTCCTGCATGACCAAAACTTCTTATTCTAATATTAAATTCCTTTTGAAGTTCATCTGTATAGTTAATAAATTCTGCAACTCTATTTCTTGGAACAACAACATCACATTCATCCATTTCAGTAGTAGATGCTTTAACAGCTTCTAAGAAAGCTCCTCTAGCTGACCATACAGCTTCTTTTCTTTCATCTGTATCAACTATAAATACATCGATAGCCCCTTCTTCAAGACATATATTTGCCACCTTGTCGTAAGCTTCTTCTATTTCTTCTTTACTATTACCATCAAAAGTTAAAAGCAAATATGCATCAGATGAATTATCAGGGAATTTTTTACCTAGGAATTTTTCAGCTGATAATATTACTTCTCTTTGCATAAATTCTATAGCTGTAGGTATTGCCTTTGACTTTATTATTTTAGGCACTGTTCCTATAGCCTTATTTAAATCTGGAAAAGGTACAAGTAAACTTATAGATTTTTTAGGTAAAGGCAATAATCTTAGTATAGCTTTTGTTATTATTCCTAGTGTACCCTCTGAACCTACTAGTAAATCCTTTAAGCTATAACCTGAACTATTCTTAACTACTTTACCACCAAATTCTACCACTTTACCATTAGGAAGGACAACTTCAAGTCCTCTTACATAGTCCCTTGTAACACCATATTTAACTGCTCTCATTCCACCTGCATTTGTACTTATATTTCCACCAATTGTAGCTGATTTTTCTCCTGGATCTGGTGGATAGAATAAATCATGTTCTTCAACAAATTTACTTATCTCCATTAAAAGTACTCCTGGCTCTAATGTAAGAGTAAGATTTTCTTCATCTAATTCTAGTATCTTATTCATACCTGTAAGATTAATCATTATACCACCATCTAAAGGTACTGATGCTCCTACAAGACCTGTACCAGACCCCCTAGCTACCACTGATATGTTATTATCATAGGCATATTTCATTATCTTTGAAACTTCTTCTGTACTAAGAGCACTTATAAGTAAATCAGGCATATTACTTACTCCACCTAATTCATCATGACTAAAATCTTCACTTATATCTTCCTTAGTAAAAATTCTATTTTCACCTACAACAGATTTTAAGTATTCTACATCTTTTGAATCAATAGTTTTATAAGACATATTACTGCGCCTCCTTATAAATCTTTACATCTTTAATTAACTCTGGAAGTATTTCATACAAATCTCCTACTATACCATAATTGGCTACATTAAATATTGGTGCATTAGGATCATCATCAATTGCAAAAACATATTCTGATCCATCCATACCAGCTGTAAACTGTACTGCTCCTGATATACCAAAAGTTATAATAAGTTTTGGTTTAACAGTTCTTCCACTTAAACCAATTTGTCTTTTTGCATCTCCCCAACCAGCTTCTATTAATGGTCTTGTAAATGCAACTCTAGCTTCAAGAAGATCTGCCAATTCATTTATCTTTTCGATATCTTTTTCTGATTTAATACCTCTTCCTATAGCAATAATAGTCTCGGCATCAGATATATTATCTTCAATTTTTTTCTTTTTTACCTCTAACACTCTAATATTAGAGTTTAATTTTTCTTTATCTACTTTGCGCACTGTTACCTTACCAGACTTTTCTTCATTTCTTTCTGGTGCATTCATAACTTTATATCTTACAGTAGCCATTTGTGGTCTGTGATTAGGATTTATTATTTGAGCCATTATGTTTCCACCAAAAGCAGGTCTTATCTGTACTAAATCAGTATTTTCTTTCATTTCAAGTATTGTACAGTCTGCTGTAAGACCAGTTTTAAACCTGGCTGCTATTCTTGGTGCTAAAGATCTTCCAACGGTAGTAGCTCCAACTAATATAGTTGAAGGTTTAACTTTATTTATAAAATCTTCTGCTGCCGCAGTATATGGTTCTATCCTAAAGTCTTTAAGCGCTTCATCATCATATACAAATACTTCATCAACGCCATAATGTAAAAGTTCTTCAGCCTTATCAGTAATATTATAACCTACAAATACTGCATACACTGGATGATTTATTTTACTTGCAAGTTCTTTAGCTTTACCTATTAATTCAAAGGTTACAGGATGGATATTTCCCTCTACATGATCAACATAAACCGCTACACCATTCCATAAACTCTTATCTATACTTTCAACTTTTTCTTCAATGAATTCTACTACTCCTTTTGGACCTTTATTAACACAGATTTTACACATTTTACAACCTGCATTCATTTCAATTTTTCCGTCTTTTTCTTCTATAGCTCCAAAAGGACATATCTTAACTAAATCTTTTATAATATCATCTGTTAATTTTTCTTGATGAACGAACAATTTACCCATAATAATCCCCTTCCTATATTACTATGTAGATTTTAAAATTCCACATAGATGAATTTTAAAACTA
This sequence comes from Clostridium arbusti SL206, assembly GCF_000246895.1. Taxonomy (GTDB): domain Bacteria; phylum Bacillota; class Clostridia; order Clostridiales; family Clostridiaceae; genus Clostridium_I; species Clostridium_I arbusti. The sequence continues at coordinate 21,414 of NZ_BAEV01000059.1, forward strand.
AATAATATTCTATACAAATTTCAATTCTTTAAGTTTATCTGCAATCTGCTTTCCTATCTCTTCTCCAGTACCCTCAAATTTTTCTCTCTTTATGTCATGCACTGGTGGGAAAATTCTCTCAACTTGAGTTGGTGAACCATTTAATCCATATCTCTTTTCATTTTGATCTTCAAAATTCTTTAAACTTATTGTTTTTATTTCTCTATCCTTAGTTTCAACTTTTTTCTTATAGGAAGGAAGTCTAGGTTGATTGATATCCTTTTCAACTGTTAATAAGCATGGATACTTAACCTCTACTGTCTCAATAGTGTTCGGCATGTCCATAGTAACCACTATTGAATTATCTTTAACTTCTATAATATCGATTACATTGGCAATGTGAGGTATTCCAAGATACTCAGCCATTTCAGGTCCAACCTGTGCTGTATCTCCATCTGTAGTCTGTTTACCACATAATATAATATCATAAGGTGCCATTTTTCTTACCCCCTGTGATATTGTATATGCAGTAGCTAAAACATCTGCACCTGCAAATTTCCTATCAGAAATTAGTGCACCTGCATCTGCTCCCATCATATAGGCTTCTTTTATTACATCCATAGCTTGAGGTGGTCCCATACTTATTACTTTTACTTCTCCACCCTTATCTTCTTTAATATTAAGAGCTGCTTCTAATGCATATAAATCATAAGGATTCATTTTTGTATCTATACCGTCTCTTTTTAATACACCAGTTACTGGGTCAACCTCTACCTTTGATGTACCTGGAACTTGTTTAATACAAACCAAAATATCCATTATATTACCTCCAACGCATATTCTTATTGGTAAGATGGTACTACCATTATCAATAATTTTTTGGAAGAACAACTTTGTTCTTCCATATCTATATTAGCACAGACTTCATAATAATTCCATAATAAATATTTATTTAACAAAGTTTTTTTATAAATTATTTTATTATCTAATAATTGAACTAAAACTAAGAATATATATTATCCATTAATATTAAATGCTGTTTTATACAGTCTAAGTGAATTCTCATGGCCTTTACTGCCTCATCTGGATTTCTATCAATTAATGCCTGCAAGATATTTTCATGCTGTTCAACTAGTACCTCTCTTGCCTCTTTCTCATTGACTATAACCATTCTCGCGTTAACTATAAATGCATCCATTAGTGAAGAAACAGATCTCAATATATTGTTTATTAAAAAGTTTCTCGAGCACTCTGCTATTTTATAATGGAAATTTTTATCTGAAAGACTTCTTTCTAATTCATCATTTGAATTTTTAAGTTTATCTATTAACCCTTGTAAAACAACTATATCCTCGTCTGTTACATGCTCTGCCGCCAAAGAAGCGGTTTCCGTTTCTATCATAACTCTTACTTGATGTATTTCCAAAGTACTGCTTTTCTGAAGCATAAACATCACTGATAGAGGTTCAAAAAGACTATTTTCAAAATTGTCTCTTATGAAGTTTCCCTCTCCCTGCCTACTTTCAACTAAACCTATAATTTCCAGGGCTCTAAGTGCCTCTCTTATAGAGGTTCTGCTTACACCTAGCTTTTCTACAAGTTCCCTCTCTGAGGGAAGTTTATCCCCTTTTCTAAGTATTCCTTTGGATATCATTTCTTTTATCTGTATAATGACTTGTTCATAAACTTTTGTATTTTTTATGGGACTAAACATAATATCCTGATTCATATAATATCGAAAAAATTATATGATAAATATATCACTATGGACCGAGTAGTGTCACTTAATAAACTTATTATATATATTTACTAAGTAAAATCAGGATTTTTCACCTTCCTTTCATTTCTAACATTTACTTTAGGCATATTCAAATAAATAACTAGTCAGTATACTAGTCTATTTTGAATTATACTACGTTAACAGAACCTTCTGATAGTACCACTATCATCAGAACCTGTTTCCTTGTATAATTTAAAATATACGTCGCATCTTTCACTTGTTATTTATTTTCACATGCCTTAATAGATTAAAATTTTATAACTGCATTACATTTATCTAAAAGTTCTAGTTATAATCCATCTCTAAATTTATCCTATCCTACATATCTTATCACTAACTTACATATTAGAACATAGATATATAGTAATTTACAATATGTTGTCCGAAAAACAAAGTTAATAGACTAGATATGGCTATAAACGGACCAAAGGGAATATAATCTTTTCTGTTCTTTATTTTTAAGGCAATTAGGGCAATTCCAATAATTCCTCCTATAATAAAGGATAAAAAAAGCATCACTATAGAAAGTTTAAGACCTAAAAACAGCCCACACATAAAGCATATTTCTGCATCTCCCCAACCCATTCCCCTGGTTATTAAAATAATAACTGCTATAAAACCGCCAGCAGCCACTCCACCTAATATAAATTCTATAACACCTAAATTCATAAAATAACCTGCTATAATAAAACCTATTCCACATACAATTCCAGTGATAGTTGTACTAAAATATACATCTGTAGTATCAAAATCAATCATTCCAATTACCATAAGTAATGAAACTAAAACAATAAACTTAATTGTAAAAAAGGTTAACCCATAGTTTAAATAAACAAGATAAAATAACACCGCAGTTACAATTTCTACCGCCGGATACCTTAAAGATATCTTCTCTCCACAATATCTGCATTTACCCTTAAGAAGAATATAACTTATTACAGGTATTAGATCATACCCCTTAATCTTGTTGTTGCAGCTTGTACAATGGGATGGAGGAAAAGCTATAGACTCCCCTCTAGGTATTCTAAAAATACACACATTGAAAAAGCTGCCCAATAATAGACCTAAAATAATAATATAAACTTCTATTAAAATATTCATAAATTCAATCTTCCCATCTATAATCCATGTAAAATAAATTATACCTATTTATTTTACATTAATAATATATCTACACATAAGGCACATTCAAATAAATATATTTACCTTATAAAAAATTT
>NZ_BAEV01000058.1 GCF_000246895.1 Clostridium arbusti SL206
TTTTTTATTGATATTTATTATAGATTCTTCCTTAAAATTTTCTTTTTATTATCAGCAAATCTAATCATTTCTTTGGCATTTTCTAAAGTTAAAGTTGTAAGTTCACTACCACTAATCATTTTAGCCACAGCATTTTCTTTTTCCATTAATGTAAGTCTATTTACAAAAGTAAAAGTTTTATTATTAAGTATTTTCTTTTCAATAAGATAATGTATATCTGATATACATGCAATTTGTGGAAGATGCGTTACACAAAAAACTTGATGGTTATTTGAAATTGCATACATCTTTTCTGCTACACTTTGAGCAATTCTTCCACTTATTCCAGTATCTATTTCATCAAAAATTACAGAAGGTATATTATCTTTATCTACAAAAACAGTTTTAAATGCTAACATAATTCTAGATAATTCACCACCAGAAACAACTTTTTCCAATTCTCTAAGTGGTTCACCTGGATTAGTTGTTATTAAAAATTGTACTCTATCTCCACCATGTTCATTCATATTTGAATCACTAAATTCAATATTTATTTTAAATATACTTTTATCAAGACCTACATATTTTAACTCATCCAAAACCTTAGTTTCTAATATTCTAGCTACTTTTTCTCTTAAAGTATGTATTTTTTTACCTTCATCAATTACCTTTATGTATATATTACTTCTATCTTTTAATAATTTTTCGATAATTTCAGTAAAATGTACAAGTTCTTCATATTGAGTTGTAATTTTTTCTTTGTAATTAATTACCTCCTCAATAGTACTACCATATTTTTTCTTTAATCCATCAATTATATATAATCTATTATTTATGTATTCAAGTTCACTATCGTCAAATTCAATTTTATCTTTAATATCTCTTATAATTGATACATTTCCCTCTATATTATAGTAAGATTCCTCTAAAGAATCTGCTATAATCTTTATTTCTTCTGAATTCTCTTCTATAGATCTAAGATCTTTAATAACCACTCCTAAATTATCAAAAATAGATAAAAGTTCATCTTTTCCAGTATAAAGCTTTTCATAACTATTACATAAAACTTTATTTATATTTTCACTGTTTGATATTACTCTATATCTTTCTTCTAAACTTGTATCTTCATCTTTTTTTAATTTTGATTTTTCTATTTCATCAATTTGATATCTTAAAAAGTCAACAATTTTATCTTTATCACCTGTTTTTTTATAGAGATCATTTATTCTTTTATCAATATCTTTTAAGTTATTATAATATACAGCATATTTTTCCTTTTCTTCTTTAAGTAATTCATACCCAAAATTGTCCAGAAAATTAATGTGATTTTCTGAATTCATAAGAGTTTGATTTTCATGTTGTCCATGAATATCCATTAATGTTTCACTAATCTTTCTTAGTTGAGAAAGTAACATAGTTTTCCCATTTACCTTTGCAATAGTTTTACCTGATTGAAATGCCTCTCTTGAAATAATCAAAATATCATTATACTCAATTTCTAGGCTCTTTAATATTTCTACTGTTTTAATATTTTTAATAGTAAAAATAGCTTCTACAAAGGTTTTATTTTCACCAGTTCTAATAGAGCTCTTTGTAAACTTAACTCCAAGTACATAATTTATAGCATCAATCAATATAGATTTACCAGCACCTGTTTCTCCTGACAAAACATTGAATCCGTCCTCAAAGGAAATAGTTAGGGATTCTATAAGTGCAAAATTACTGATATTTAATTGAAGGAGCATACCAAATCCTCCTATCCTTATTCATTTTCATTAAGTAATTTTTTTAGTCTTTGAACTATTTCAAATGCCTTTTCTTCAGTACGAACGAGTATGAATATAGTATTATCTCCTGCTATTGTTCCTGCTATTTCGTCAAAATTAAGTGAATCAATTGCTTCTGCTGCACCTGGTGCAGATCCAGAAATAGTTTTAACTACTACAAAATTTTTTACATGCTCTACATTTAAAACAGTTTGAATAAATACACTAACTAATTTATTTGATAAAAAGTTTTCAGTTGAAGATATTGAAGCATATTTGTACTTTCCAGTAGTAGATAATACCTTTATTAGTTTCAATTCTTTTATGTCTCTTGAAACAGTAGCTTGTGTTACAATCATATCCTGTTTTTTTAATTCATCTGCTAATTCTTCTTGAGTTTCTATGTCCTTTGAATTTATTATTTCTAATATTTTAGCATGCCTCGATATTTTCATCACTCATCACCTTCGCACTCTTTAGTTCTAGATATTATTTTTTTCCTTAATATTTTAAAATAATCATAGCCTTTAATTCTAATTATTTTACATTTAAAATCGGCTTCTGTAATATTAACATTATGTATATTACTAATTTCATAAGAATTCTGACCATCTAACATTAAATATACTGGTTGAGTTACCCTATTTAAAGCAATGTTAACTTCACTTTTACTATCTATAACTATAGTCCTAATTCCAAGAGATAAAGGGCATAGAGGAGTTATAGAAATTAAATTTAAATCCGGATAAATTATAGGCCCTCCAGCAGAAAGAGAATAGGCTGTAGATCCTGTTGGTGTAGAAATAATTATTCCATCTGACATAAACTTAGTATAGAATTTACCATTAATTTTTATACTATATTCTAATATTCTTGCCAAAGTTCCCTTAGATATAACAACTTCATTTAATGCATAATATATTTTTGAGTCTTTCTTACTCTTTATTTCACACTGCAACATAACACGTTCTTCTATTTCATACTCAGCTTTTGATAACTTCATAATGCATTCTTTCAATTCTGATAATTCAGCACTGGCTAAAAAGCCTAGATGGCCTAAATTAATACCTAATATAGGTATATTATATTTTGACACATTACTTGCAGTACTTAAAATTGTTCCATCTCCACCTAGTGATATCATTATATCTATTTGTTCAGAATCTTCCTTTGAAAAACTTCTAAGATCATCAAATATTTTTATTTTTACGTCATTTATATTTTTAACTATAAAATCAACTATTTCTCTAGTTACTTTTCTATCCTTATCTTTGCTACTGTTAATATTAATACCTATATTTTTCATAAAATTTATTCTCCTAATCCAATTGACCATGAGCCTTTTTTACAACTAGCTCTATATTATCTAATGAAAAATCACTATGAATATTATTATTTTTGTTAAAGTATATAAGGTATTCTATATTTCCTTCTGGTCCCTTTATAGGTGAATGATCTATACCAATTATATTTAAATTATTCTCAATTAGGAAATTTACTATTCCGTTAATGACTTCTTTATGCACTTCTGGATCTCTTACAACACCCTTTTTGCCAACCTTTTCTCTTCCTGCTTCAAATTGTGGTTTAATAAGAGCTACAATTTCTCCATCATCTACTAGTAAATCTAAAAGTACTGGAATAACCTTTTTTAGCGATATAAAAGAGACATCTATACTTGCGAAATCACCTATTTCACCTATATCTTTTTCCTTTACATATCTTACATTAGTTCTTTCCATACAGACAACTCTAGGATCATTTCTAAGTTTCCAAGCAAATTGTCCATAACCCACATCTATAGAAAAAACCTTTTTCGCACCATTTTGAAGCATACAATCAGTAAAGCCTCCTGTAGAAGCTCCTATATCAAAACATGTTTTGTCTTTTAGATTTATTTGAAAAGATTTAATAGCTTTTTCAAGTTTATATCCTCCTCTACTAACATAGGGCATAGTTTTTCCCTTGAAGATTATATTGGAGGTTTCTTTTACTTTCTCACCACATTTGTCATATCTTACATCATCTATAAAGATTTCACCAGCCATTATACTTGCTCTTGCTCTTTCTCTAGATTGAAAAATTCCTTTTTTAACCAATAAAACATCTAATCTCTCTTTTGCTTCAGCCATTTTTAACTCCTTAATCTATGCATTTGCTATATAAATTTTAAAATACTCTGAAAAATTCCATCTGTATCAAGTCCATGTAATTTGTATAGTACATCTACATTCCCTTGAATAACAAATTTATCATTGTATCCAAGTGTTAGAACGTTAACTTTAAAACCAGAACTGTTAATATATTCTAATACAGAAGTTCCTAGTCCTCCATGTAAAATATTATCTTCAACAGTAACTATTTTATAATTATTATTAATTAATTTTTGAAGTAGGCTCTTATCAACAGGTTTAATAAATTCTGCATTTATAATTGTGACCTTAATTCCTGATTTTAAGAGTTTCTCTCTTACCATAACTGCGGTTTGAACCATTTTACCTGTAGCTATTATTGCAATAGCACCTTCTTCTACTATTACTTCCCATTTTCCCTTTGAAAAATCTTTTAATGCACTTAATTTTACCTTAGGGTTATCTGTTCCTCTTGGATACCTTATAGCAATTGGTCCATTATTATTATTAATTGCCCATCTTAGCATATATATGAGTTCCTCAGAGCACTTTGGACTCATTACTGTCATATTTGGCATTTGAGTCAAGTAGGATAAATCAAATATTCCTTGATGAGTTTCCCCATCTTCTCCAACTATTCCTGCCCTGTCTATTGCAAAAACAACGTGCAAATTTTGGATACATACATCATGAATCATTTGATCATAGGCTCTTTGTAAAAATGTGGAGTATACAGCAAAAACAGGTTTTATCCCCTGGGTAGCCATACCTGCTGCCAGTGTAACTGCATGCTGTTCAGCTATGCCCACATCAAAAAATCTTTCTGGAAATCTTTTTGAGAAATTACTTAACCCTGTTCCATCAGGCATAGCAGCTGTAATAGCTACTATTTTTTTATCTTCATTTGCTAGGTTTATCATTTCCTTTCCAAAGACTTTTGAATAAGTTGTTCCTTTTATTGAACATATTTCTCCACTATCACAATCAAAAGGTCCTATACCATGAAATTTATTAGGATTCTTTTCAGCGTAATCATATCCCTTTCCCTTTTTAGTAATTACATGAACTAGCACAGGACCTTTTATATTCTTTGCTAAAGTTATAGCTTGAACCAATTCATTTATATTGTGTCCATCTATAGGTCCTAAATACTTAATTCCCATGTCCTCAAATAGCATTCCAGGTATAACAAGCTGCTTAACACTATCTTTTATCTTCTGAAGAGAATTAGCAAGTCCTACTCCTATATTAGTTTTTCTAAGTTTATTATTCACTTCTTCTTTGAATTTATTATATGCAGGGTCTATTCTAATCTTATTTAAATATTTAGACATACCCCCTACATTTCTTGAAATAGACATTTGATTGTCATTGAGAATTACTATCATATTAGTCTTGCTATCACCTAAATCATTAAGTGCCTCATAAGCCATTCCACCAGTAAGAGCACCATCACCAATTACTGATACCACCTCATATGAATCCTTATTTAGATCTCTCGCTCTAGCTACTCCAAGCCCTGCTGATATAGATGTACTACTGTGTCCGGTATCAAATATATCAAAGGAGCTTTCTTCACGTTTTGGAAAACCACTTAGTCCACCGTATTTTCTAAGCCGTGAAAATTCATGTATTCTTCCAGTTAATATTTTATGTACATAAGCCTGGTGACCTACATCCCAAATAAGTTTATCCTTTTTAAAATTGAAAACCTTATACAAACTTAAAGTCAATTCTACCACACCAAGATTTGATGCTAAGTGTCCTCCAGTTTTTGATACACTTTCTATTAAAAACTGTCTTATCTCCTGTGAGAACCTATTAAGATCCTCTGAGCTCATATGTTTAATTTCATCTATATCCTTGTACTCATCAAGTATATATGTCATTATCATCTATCCTTTACTATTAGATACATCAACTTAGAAACTTTAGAAACTATTTTATTATCATTTTCTAGAGCATAAGTTTTTCCAACTGCCTTGCCACATATTGTCATAGAAGCAATAACAGCTCCTATTCCAACATTCACAACAGTAGAATTAATCATAAATTCATGCACAATCTTCTGTGCAATAAAAATTCCTACAGATCCACTAACGATACCTGAAATATCCCCTACTACATCATTACAAAAAGTAGACACCTTATCTGCATTTCTTATAAGTCTTATGGCAATTTTTGCACCATGTATCTTCTTTGAAGCCATAGCATGAAAGGGGGTTTCATTTGCAGCAGTAACTGCTATACCTATTATATCAAAAATAATACCTACAACTATAATAAACGCCAATACAACAAAAGCTACCACCATATTAACTTGTTGTAGTAGCGAATCAGATAATAGAGAAATGCTACCACTTATGAAAACTGACCAAAGTAAAATTGTCAAAAGCCATTTTCGTCTACTTCTTGCATTACTCTTTCTATTGTTCTTTTTTGACACTATTATTCCTCCATTAAACATGTGAAAATAAATAGACTAGTATAACTAACTAGTTATTTATTTAAAGATGCTTTAATCAAAAGAAGTGGTAGTATATTAAGTAGATCTTGCGGCATAGGTCCAGTAGGATTTCCCATAAGTTAGCCAAAACGTCACCGTAATGGTGGTTTCCCTTTAATAACTTATTTAATATGTCACCATAATTAAGACTAGATTACCACTAAGTCCGCATTGCAATCCCAAATATACTTCTCGCAAACAGTCTAGGAGTTTTCCTCTACAGTTAGGCTTTTTCTTAGCCTCTTTTGCAAAATAGGTTTCAGAAGGCAACCGAATAAAATTTTTGGCCAAAAATTTTACTTTTCCTGTCCTCTCCCCATTTCACTCAAGGCAGGCTACACTGCACATAGCTTTTGTACCACAATGCAGGTTTAACCCATTGTCGTAAAAGAGGTATCTAACCTCTATCACAAGAAATGGTCTCCACGAAGGTAGGGTCAGTTGCGCATGCCATTGCGGTTGCCCCAGCCTCCTTACTCCCAGCACAAGCCCATGACTGGGCGTTATAGGCAAGCACCAAGAACTTCATCGATATGCCCTCTAACGGATTTTTAGCCCCGCCTTTAAAAAAAGCTTACCTGACTAGAATACTGCACCACTAACTTAAGTATATAACAAATGCAATTATAACATAGCTATATTAAATATTCAAAATGTTTCACCTATATAATATAGAGCTATATTATAAGTATTCTCATTCTAACACTGTCTGTACAACAAATACTTAGTTATTTCTTCAAGATTTGACGTATCTTTAGATAAATCACTTAAAATGCCCAGACATTCTTTAGTAAGCTCTTTACATTTGTTTCTGCAATCTTCTAACCCAAAAGTTGTCACAAATGTGGTTTTATCATTGTCAATATCACTCTTTACCGGTTTGCCCATAACACTTTCATTACCATCAATATCTAATACATCATCTTTTATTTGAAAAGCAAGCCCTAATTTACTACCAAAACTTGATAGCTTATCTAAGTCATTATCTGAAGCACCTACAATTATGGCCCCAGATAAAATTGAAGCTCTAATTAATGCACCTGTTTTCTTTCTGTGCATATAACTTAAAGTCTCATAAGATATTTTTTTACCCTCACTAAGAATATCTACCACCTGGCCACCAATCATACCTTCTGCTCCGGCACTATTAGATATAATTTTACATGCTGATAACTCATCTTTACCTTTGTCAGTACAAAAATCAAACATAATATTCATAGCTTCATTTAATAATCCATCTCCAGCTAATACTGCCAGTGCATCTCCAAAAACCTTGTGATTAGTAGGATGTCCTCTTCTAAGATCATCATTATCCATACAAGGTAAGTCATCATGTATTAATGAATAAGTATGAATCATCTCTATAGCACCTGCTATAGGCATCACCCTATTGTAATTCTTATCATACATTTCATAGGTAATACAATGAAGTATTGGCCTTACTCTTTTTCCACCAATGTCTACACTATATTTCATAGCCTCATAAATTTTTTTATTATAAGTTCCCTTATTATCAAAATAGTTTTTTAGCCATATATCAATTTCATTTTTTAAATTTTCAACCTTCATGACTATTCCTCATTCCCCTCAAAATTCTCTTCTTGCTCACCAGATAGTATTTTTATTTTTCCTTCGGCATCATTTAAATACTTGTAAAGTTTATTACAGAGTTTAACTCCATTTTCATAACTTTTCATAGTATCCTGTAGAGTAAGTTCTTTAGTTTCCATTGAAGAAACGATATCTTCTAATTTTTTAATCATACTCTCATAAGACTCATTTCTACTGGCCATATATCTTCACCAACTTTTTAGTATTATTTTATTAGGCATATAAATTAAAACTATCTTGAATAAAACAATTAATCTGAATATCTGATATTAGTTATGATATCAGATATCTTTGATAACTATTCAAACTGACTAGTTATATTTTTAAAGATGCTTTATATTAAATAATGAGCTACCATCTTTTAATGTAATCTTAATATTTTTAGTATTACAAAGTGTTTTAGTTTCAGTAATTAAATTACTATTTTCATCTTCAATTATAGAGTATCCTCTATTTAAAATATTTAGAGGATTATGTGCATCTAATAATGCATTTAATTTACCAAGCTTTTGTTTTTCAAGTTCAATTCTATTATTTATTTTTTCATTTAAGATTTCATTCATTCTGTCTATGTATCTATAAGAATTAGCGATTAAAACCATAGGGCTATTATGCTCAAGATTTTTTCTATACATATCTAATGCATTTAATTTATCCTGTAAATACATTTTTATATAATTATCCATAGTATATTTATAATTTCTGATTTTTTCATTTGCTTCTGCTAAATTGAATGTAAGTATCTCTGCTCCTGCTGACGGAGTAGGTGCTCTAAGATCACTTACAAAGTCTACAATAGTAAAATCAGTTTCATGTCCTACTGCTGTTACTATTGGCTTTTTTGAATGAAAAATAGTATAAGCCAATTTTTCATCATTAAATGACCATAATTCTTCAATAGAACCACCACCACGAGAAATCAATATAACATCTATATCCTCTAATTTATTAAAATAATTTACACCCTTTATAATATCGTTAGCAGCATTAACTCCCTGCACTAAGGCAGGATAAATAGTTATATTAACTCCCTTATTTCTTCTTTTGACAACATTTATAATATCTCTTATTGCTGCTCCTGTAGGCGATGTTATAACACCTATCTTCTTTGGAAATTTTGGTATAGTTTTTTTATGAGATGAATCAAATAAGCCTTCACTTTCCAGTCTTTTCTTTAATTTATTAAAAGCTTCGCTTAACTCTCCTAAACCTTCTAATTTTATCTCATCACAATATATTTGATATGCTCCATCCTTAACATATACAGAAACCTTTCCCTTTACAACTACACTCATACCATTTTCAGGCATAAATTTAAGGTTTTCAGTTCTACTCTTAAACATTATACAGTTTATTTTTCCATAATCATCTTTTAAAGAAAAGTAAGCATGACCACTGCTGTGAATTTTAAAATTAGATATTTCACCTTTTATTAAGGTATTGCTTAATATGAAATCACTATCTACTATCTTTTTAATATAACTACTAACTTCTGAAACCGTTAAAGTCTTAATATACATTTTACTTAAGTGCCTCACATGTATTCATTAATAACATAGTAGTTGTCATAGCTCCCACTCCTCCAGGTACTGGAGTTAAAAAACCGGCTTTTTGTATTGCACTTTCAAATTTAACATCGCCCTTTAATTTTCCTTCTATCATAGTTGTTCCAACGTCAATTACAATAGCACCTTTTTTTATAAAGGATTCATCTACAAAATCTGGTCTTCCTATAGCACAAATTAATATATCTGCATTGCTGCATACTTCTTTTAAATTTTTTGTTTTAGAGTGACAAATTGTAACTGTAGCATTATTATTTAATAAAAGCTGAGCAACTGGTTTACCTACAATATTGCTTCGTCCAATAACAACAGCATTTTTTCCACTTATATCTTCACCTGTACTCTTTATTAATTCTATTATTCCCTTTGGAGTACATGGTACAAAGCTTTTTTCACCACTATAAAATTTACCTATGTTAATATCTGTAAGTCCATCTACATCTTTTTTTTCATTTATCGTAGATACTATTTTCTTTTCATCAAAATTATCCGGCAATGGCAATTGAAGCATTATTCCCTGTATATCTTCTCTATTGTTTAATACTTCAATAGCATTTATAATATCTATTTCAGACTTATCTTCATCGAAGTTAAGTATTTCACAATTTATTCCCAAATTATCGCATAACTTTTTTGCATTTCTAACATAATATTGGGATCCACCATCGCTGCCTACTAATATTATTGCTAAACTTGGAACATTTAAATTATTATCATTCCTGTATTTTATAAAATCTTTAATTTGATTCCTAAAATTTTCTGCTACCAATTTTCCTTGTATTATGTTTCCCATTTCTACACCTCAACTATCTAAGGCATATTCAAATAAATAACTAGTCAGTATGCTAGCCTATTTTGACCTGACTAACTTGGCGTAAGTCTCCCACGCACTCTGTGAAAGCGATTCACACAAAATCGAAAAGAAGATTTTGGTTCTCTGCTTTTCTTCAAGTGGGAGGTCAACGCCAAGTAAGCCATGCATTTGCAGTTCTAAAATTCAAAATATTCGTCGCATCTTTGACTTACTATTTATTTTCACATGCCTAATTATTTTAACTTTATTATGTTCCCTATTACACCATTTATAAATGATGGCGATTTATCATCAGAATATTTCTTAGCTAAATTAACTGCTTCATTAGCAGACACCTTACTAGGAATATCCTCCTGAAAACATATCTCATAAACTGCAATTTTTAATATAGACATGTTTACTTTAGATATTCTGCTAAGTTTCCAATTAGTTAGATTTCCTTCAATGGTTTTATTTAAAAATTCATTATTTTTAGCTACACCATCTAGTATATTCTCAACGTAAGCAAAATCAACATCATCAAAGTTTTCATTATTTTCTTTATAATTTTCAATTGTTTCACTAACATCATTTGTGTTTATTGATATTTCAAACAGCAATTTCATTGCTATTTCTCTACTTTTTCTTCTATTCATTAAAATTGACTCCTCCTAGAACATTGCATAATGAGTTTATATTACTATATATCAGCTTAAACTTCTATAATTTTTACTTATAAATAAAAAAAATATTTATCAACAGAGAAACACCCTCTAAGTTTTTAGAGGGTGTTTCTTAATTATTCATCGCCTTCGGTAACTGTTTCTTCTTTGGGAATAATTACATTTTGAATATATACATTAACGCCTGAAACATTTAGTCCCGTCATAGATTCTACTGCCTTTTTCACATTCTTCTGTACAGAAGATGCTACATCTGGTATCCTAATTCCGTATTGAACTGCTAAATATAAATCAATTGAAGCATTATCTTCTCCTAAGTTTACCTTAACACCTTTTGAAAGGTTCTTTTTTCCACTTAACATTTGCGAAATTCCACCTACTAAGCTTGCACTCATACCTATAACACCTTTTATCTCAGATGCGGCAAGTCCTGCAATAACTTCTACTACTTCATCAGATATTTTTACAATACCCATCTCTACATCATCTCTTGTCTCGTTATCCATATCCTCGTTACCCCCTTAGCTTTGTAACATTACGCAATTCTATTAATCTTATGTACATTATATCAAAATCAATAGAATTTTACAATGTTACTCATATTCAGAGAAATAACTAATTATATGAAGTGAAGTTTTTGTATTATTACTTATTAAATCTATTATTGAACAGGTGGCTGTATTTCTATATTTCTAAGTTTAGTTACACTTAATACAACATCTTTTATTTCTCTTTGTTGTGTATCTGATAATTGTTGAACATCACTTTTTACAACAACGCTTACCTTATCATCATTAATTGTACATAGTGCTTCTTTATAGCCTTTACCCTTAAGCATATTTTCAACTTTTGCTGCATTTGCACTTGCTGTAGAAATATTTATAGATTTTTGTGTTGCATTTTGCTTACTTTCTTGAGATACATTTTTATTATCAATTATAGATTTCAATGTGTCAATAGTCTTTGCGTTGGTTTTTTCACGAGTAAGTCTAGCATCAGCAAAATAATCTGATTTACTCTTAGATGTATTTGTTGCATTTGCTGCATCACTGCTGCTATCTGTAGATACTGTACTCTTGTTATTAACAAGATCTGTATCACTAACATATAATGGGCTATTAACCTTTGTTGCCAATACTCCGGCGCAAACTATAAGTACTAGTAAGGTGACAATAATAACTGCTTGTTTTTTATTCATTTAATTCCCCTCCATTTAATCTTTTGACATTGTAAAGAAATAATTAGCCAGTATGCTAGTCTATTTTCTATTTCTTATTCCCCTTCATATGTCTTTATACAAAATTTATATGCTTGTTCAAAGAATTATATGTTACTTTTTCATAGGATAAACATTTACTTTATCTACAGAAATATCGAAGAATTCTGATACAGCATTAGTTATACTAAGCTGTACAACTGAATTATCTGCTCCCTCTGCTGAAATTAAAACTCCTGTAACCTTTGGTTTATATTTTTTTACAATAAATGGTTCTGTTTTATCTCCATTATTTTCAAGAACTACAGTACTTCCAGAATTATTTTGAGTTGTAGTTCTCTTTCCACCAGAATTATCATCTTCATTGATTACAGAGGAAGAATTATTTTCATTGTAAGCGGGTATTTGTTCCTCTCCCGTACCAAAATTAATTATCACGCTAGTATTTCCAACTCCCTGTATACTTTGAAGAAGATTTTTTAATCTTTTTTCTTGTTCAGCTTCATAAGCGTCATCATCCTTATCTGAATTGCTAGACGATGAGTCACTAACTGCAGCTTGATTGTTATTGCTATTGTTATTAGTATTATTTGAGGACATAGTCGTACTGTTACCTTTGAAAAAACTAGCTGCTACAATAAAAAGTACTCCTACCAATATAATGATAATAATATTATTTATGTGTTTATTTTTTCCATCTCCCTTTTTTAGCATCTCTAATAATTTCTTAAAATCCATTTTCTCACCCCCTCGTCTAAGAGAATATACACCATAGAATTTTAAATTAAGAAGTCTGTTTGCCTGATAGCTAGATATTGTAAATCTCCACCTTCGGTGTCGATAACAATATCACACCCCTAGATAACGTCTTCTAAGTTTCAGAGGTAAAAGCTTCCTCTGAATCTAAGAAGTCTGTTTATAAACGGATATATTATTTTGAGATATTTTAAGCTGATCATTGAGATAGTTCTTAATATCTCTACCTATTGATGGATCTATTTGTTTTTCTGAATTTGCACTTACACTTTTACTATTTATATCTATCTTTTTTACTTTTTCTATCCCTTTACCTTTAACACCTACACTTAAATTACTGATATCTATTTCATTAGTTTTATCATCTATCTTTACATCAGCTTTAACTTCATAATCATTGTCAGGGAATTTATCTTTTAGCATTTTAACACAAGAATTTTGTAAATTCGTCTTAAAGGTACTTATAGTTTCTTGTTTATCATTTTCTTTATATTTTTCAAGATTATTTTCATAGGATGCACTATTTACATATTTATCAGCATCATTTATATAACTAGTCATACTAGCCTTACTATTAAAAATTTTTATTATGGGATTCAATATAACGGCTATAAGTATGAGTCCCATTACAAATTTCACGTATTTTTTAAACTTATTACCAGGTATTATAAGTTCTACGGCCGTTATAAAAATAACTGCTACGCAGATACTCATTACCCAGCTTCTTACCCACTCCACCATATTATTACCTCTCAATCAAACAACATTTCCACTAGATGCAATTATTGCTATCATAATGAAAAACATTACTGAAATAGATATAAGACAAGACATAAGTAGTATAAGAGTATCTCCAGCCGCATTTATACAGTTTACTATTCTCTTATCACTTATAGGTTGTACTAATGCAGCTGTTAGTTTATGAATAAGTGCTAGTGCTAAAATTTTTATAATAGGGAATACCACTATAGCCACTAATATTATTAATCCAATACTACTTATTGCATTTTTTAATACTACCGAATAACCTACTACCGTTGATATAGCATCAGATAGTGCCTTGCCCACTATTGGTACAAAATTATCCACAGCAAATTTAGCAGTCTTAGCTGTAACCTCGTCTATGGCCTTTGCATTTATTCCCCTTATAGTTACTATGGCAATAAAAATAGTCATAACTAGTCCCTGTATCCAAAGTACTATTTGACTTAAAAGTTTAGCTAGCCTATCCACTTTATACTCCTCAGATATATTATTTACAAAATGTAAAACAAAACTTATTAATATTAATGGCAAAAGCAAATCCATAAATATTCTTGCTGCAACATTAATAGCAAATATTATAATAGGATCCATCAATGTGGATTGAGCTATTCCTCCACCTGCTGCTAAAAGGCTCAAGAGAACAGGCATAAGTGCCACCATAAAATCCGTCAAATTATTAGTGGCATCTTTAACTTCATTTACTCCTATATAAAAACTTTTAGCAACTATAATAATAATAAGTGAATAGCATGCAAAATATGCTATATTTGATAAACTCTCATTACTAAATGCCCGCTGAAGATTTGTAAGCAGAGCACAAATTACACATATAATCAAAAGCATTATCATTAATTTAAATGAAGCTATTAATTCACTAAAAAAATAACTTATTAATGCCTTGGATAATTTTTGAAAAGAAAATTTACCATCTCCAGTTTTCATAAAATCTTTAATATAATCTGTAATATTTAAATCCTTAAGCAATTCATATTTTGTCTTCATATTTGTCATATAGTCATATAATTGTTCCACTTCCTTAGTATCTTGTTTTGATTCATCCCCAATGGTTGACGCATGTACTATAGTTTGATTTGTAATTATAATAAATAATACGAGCATTATAATGATTTTTTTCATCATGGCTTACCTCTACATAATCTTTAGAATAGAATTTAAAACTCCCATCAGTATTGGAATTGCCAGCACTAAAATTAATATTTTACCTGCAAATTCAACCTTAGCCGCTAAGCTGCTCTCTCCTGCATCTCTACATATTTCACTACAAAAGGATGCCAAGTAAGCAATTCCAAGTATCTTAAACACAGTATTCAGATATACAAAATCAATATTAGCTTTTAAAGCTAGTTGTTGTAACAATTCCATTACTGCAGTAATCTTAGTAACCATAAATAAGAAAATCAATGCACCCACGGCAATGCTGAGCTGCACTGCTATTTCTTCTCTTCTTCCCCTAAGTATTAACACTAGAAACAAACTTATAAAAACAAAAGCTACTACCTTAATTATTTCCATTTTAATCACCTACAGTTGGAACATAGTTTTTACTGTATCAAATAGTTTACTTATAAGGCTTATTACCATCATTAGAACTATAACTATACCGGCTAAATTTACCATTACTGCATAGTCATCTTTACCGCTAGCTTTTAATATCTTATCTATAATAATTATCAATATTCCTATCGCAGCAATTTTAAATATTAAACTTACATCCAACAAAAAATGCACCCCCTAAATAAGCATGATAACTATCATTGCACCAATCCCAAATCCAAGGTATCTGTACATTTTAACGTTTTTCTTCATAGTTATTTCTGCTTCTGCAATAATCTTTTTTAAATTATCTATGCTTAATGAAAACATGTTAACTTGTCCAGTAATGTCAGATTCCCCCAAGGACTTGGACAAATCAAGTATTAAGTTAATATCTTCATTTTTCAAACTTAGATTAGAAGTTTCTTTAAAAGTATTTTTAAAGGCTTCATAAACATTGTCATATATATTACTTGATAATTTCTGCGATGTTTTATTGAAAATATTATTTATAGGTTCTTTGGCCTTGATAGATACATTAATTAATGCTTCTGGAAGCGGCGTATGCGTATATACAATTTCATTTTGAAGTTGATATATGCATCTCTCTATTTCGTATAATTCCTTCACCCTGTATATAAAAGACTGGGCATATACAAATCCACCAACAGTAGATGCTGCTATAATTAATATTCCTCCTATTAATTTAAGCATTTTATTTCCCCCTTATGGTTGTCTCACTAACAAAGTCATATATATAGTCCACGGTGCCTATTCCACTTTTACAACTTAAAACTACTGCTCTTTGAAATATATGATTGCTAATCACATCTTTAAATACATCTCTACTATTTAAATCTTCTATTCCAAAGCCGTGAATAGTTGTAATTAAGTTAACTCCACAATTTAAAGCTGCCAGTATACTTTTTACATCATCATAAGTACCAATCTCATCACACACAATAACATCTGGCGCCATACTTCTTATGGCCATCATTATTCCCTGACTCTTAGGACAATTATCCATAACATCAGTTCTTATTCCTACATTAAGCTGAGGAATTCCATCTGAGGATGCACATATTTCGCTTCTTTCATCAATTACACAAACATTTTTTCCCTTTAATAAAGTATTATCCATTCCATTAGAGATATTCCTTGTAATATCTCTAATCAATGTAGTTTTCCCACATTTAGGTGGGGAAATTATTATGGTGTTCAAAATGTTTTTATCCTTTAAAATCCAGGGCATTATTTTATTTGAACATCCTATTATTTCTCTACAAATTCTAATATTTAATGAAGATATATCTTTTATTGTCTTAACTCTATTATTCTCAATAATACAATTTCCACATATACCTACTCTATGTCCACCTTTTATTGTTATATATCCTTGCTTAATTTCATCTTCTATAGAATATATAGAGTAATTACTCATCCTCTTTAATATATTGCTTATATCTTCATGGGTAACATTATAATTTCCTATAACTTCTCTTTCTCCAAGCTGAAATATAAGAGGCTTGTTTACCTTTAAACGTATCTCTTGAAGTTTTTCTAGCTCTTTTAAAGTAGCAGTTATGTTTTTTATGTTCTGAGGTAATACATCTAAAATATTTTTTATGTTAATCATTTTTATCCTCCTCTCCTAATTCAATAATATTTATTTTCCACCAAAATTATTCCAAAAAACAAAAAAGAAATTCCTAAAATTTAGAAATTCCTCTTTATAAAAAATCTGCTAAGTATTAATTTTAATATTTATCCGATGACTACCATCCGTAATACTCCCACCGCACTCTGTGAAAGTGATTCGCACAAAATTAAAATTTTGGCTCTCTACTTTTCTACCAAAGCGGGAGATAACGGCTGCTACGTCCCTGGATAACGATTTCTAAGTTTCAGATGGAGAAAAAAACTCCACCTGAAACAAAGAACTCTGTTTATAGAATCATTGTAAATATATTTCTATTTAACTCTTTCCATGTATTCTCCAGTTCTCGTATCTATTTTTATTACTTCGCCTTCATTAACGAAAATAGGTACCTGAACAATAGCTCCTGTTTCAACAGTTGCTGGTTTTAAAGTATTAGTTGCTGTATTTCCCTTAACTCCTGGTTCTGTAGCTGTTATTTGTAATTCAACAAAGTTTGGAGCTTCAACAGAAAAAGCATCACCTTTATAAAATTTTATTACTGCAAACATATTTTCCTTTAAAAATTTAATTGCACCTTCAACTTGCTCAAAACTTAGTGGAACCTGCTCATATGTTTCTTGGTCCATAAAGTAATATAAATCATCATCATTATATAAATACTGCATTTCTTTTCTTTCAATAGTAACTTCTTGCAATTTAGCTGTTGGGTTGAAAGTTGTTTCAGTAACCCCTCCAGAAATTACATTTCTTAATTTTGTTCTTACAAATGCAGCACCTTTTCCTGGTTTAACATGTAAAAAATCAATAACTGTGTATACTTGTCCATCTGCTTCAAAAGTAGTTCCTTTTCTAAGTTCTCCTGCTGATATCATTTAGTATCCCTCCAAAAATCTCTTAATCATTATATATTATAACCTTTTTAGGTAAAATTAACACCATATTATAAAACATATTCAAATAAATAATAAGTCAATATGCTAATCTATTTTTCGGCATCCTCCATTAACAGAACCATATAATAGTAAAATTTCATGGTCACCTGTTTCCTTGTCTGATGCAAAATAGACCTCACATCCTTGATTTGTTATTTATTTTTACATACCTAAACGAATTAAATTTTTAGGTGATTTTGACAAAGCTTCACATCCATCTTTGGTTACAAGCACTAAATCTTCTATTCTAACTCCACCAAAATTAGGAATATAAATTCCAGGTTCATCAGTTACAATCATACCCTCTTTAAGTACAACGTCGGACATTGGACTTAACCTTGGAGCTTCATGTATCTCTCTACCTACCCCATGACCTAAACCATGACCAAAATAACTACCATAGCCCTTTTTAGTTATATAATCCCTAGCCACACTGTCAACATCTTTAGTGTTTAGAGCTGGTTTAATAAACTTTAAAACATCTTCCTGTGCCTTAAGAACTACATTATATATTTCCTTTAGCTTATCATTAGGCTCACCAATAGCTACCGTTCTTGTCATATCAGAACAGTATTCTTCAAATATGCACCCAAAATCAAGTGTCAAAAAGTCACCTTTCTCTACAATTTTATCTGTAGCTTTACCATGAGGTAAAGATGATCTTACACCACTAGCAACTATAGATGGGAAGGATAAATCTTTTGCCCCTAATTTTTTCATTGTAAACTCTAACTCAAGGCCTATTTCTTTCTCGCTCATTCCAGCTTTAATAAACTTTAACATATGTGAAAAAGCCTTATCTGCAATTGAAGCCGCATTTCTTATAGACTTAATTTCTCCTTCATCTTTAATAAGTCTTATTTCTTCTATGATACCACCCATAGGTATTAACTCTGCTTCTGTTTTACTAGAAAATTGACTAAATAAATTATAAGAAACTACATTATCTTCAAATCCTACTTTTTTTACATTAAGTTTCTTTATGGTATCAGAAAAGAAATCAGGAAATGCTCCTTTATATTCTAATACTTCATAATCCTTAACTTCATTTTTAGCTTGCTGAGTATATCTTGAATCCGTTATAAATAATGCTTTTTCCTCAGTTATTATAGAGAAACTTTCATCTCCAGTAAAGCCACTTAGGTAATTTCTATTTGGGTCTCCAATAACTAAAACAGCATCTAGTCCTCTTAACTCCATTGATTTTCTTAATTTTTTAATTCTGTCTTCGAACATTAACCTCACCCTTTACATATATAAATGTACAAAACACTTTATTATGTTGCACTTATTTACTATATTATGTTTAATTGTTTTAAAAAATGTCGAACACACTTATTTTATCAAAAATTATTGATATTTGCAAATTTATTATTATTAGCATTTTAACATTTTTCTTATCTATGAATTATTAAAGATACTAGTCATAGGCTAAAATAATAAGCTAGAACTTCTCTAGAATTCTAGCTTATATCTTTTATTATATTTAATAAACAAAAAGTTCTTAACTTACTAATTTATTGAAATCACATCATTATCTTTAGCTTTTACATTACCCGTTTTGAAAGTAAACTTTGTATTGTTTGACTCTAAGAAAATTACTGGAACAACTATAGAAGAAACCTTCTTTTTTACTTCATCAACATTGACTTCTAGAATTAAATCTCCCGCTTTAACTGATGCGCCTTCTTTAGTACAAAGAGTAAACCCTTCTCCCTTTAATTCAACAGTATCCAATCCAAAATGAATTAAAATTTCCATACCAGAATTACTCTTTATTGAAATTGCATGTTTTGTTGGGAATATAGAAGTAATCGTTCCATCTACTGGTGAAAACACTTCCCCATTTTCAGGTTCTATAGCGAACCCATCTCCCATCATCCTTTGAGAAAAAACTTCATCACTTACATCATCTAAATTTATAATTTTTCCTGAAACCGGAACTAAGAATTCATTACTGACTACAGCTTTAGTAACGTTTATATTTTTATCCTCTTTCTTAATTCCTAATTTTTCTTTAAATAAATTAAACATATTTATTCCCCCTTTAATATATAAAACCGCTTATTGCAAACCTTTACACAACAGGCAATCAATTTATCTTCCAAATTATCTATGTTTTAATTATAACAATTTTTATAAATACTTTAAACACATTTCATAATATTAGAAACAAGTTTCTAATAAAAGAAACGAGTTTCTCAACAATAATATATACTATTATATGTTATAAGAATTAAATCTAATTATTTTTAACCCGTTCTAAGTACTTTCCAACTAAAATTTCAAACAGCATTATAACGTTTGCGTAAAAAGAATTAGATAACTTATTACGGTCATCTATAGTGTGCATATCACATATTTTAAAATTAATATCAGATAACTTTGATATAGTATTTTCAGAATCACCTGTAAATGAAACTACCTTTATACTATTTTTCTTGGAAGACTTAGAGACATCTACTAAGAAATCCGTTTCTCCTGACTTAGAAACATTTATAAATATCTTTGCTTTTATAGGATTTACATCATAACTTTCATAGGCTTCTGAAAGAATACAGTTAAATCCTATAACCAATAATTTTCTAGTAATATATTCTACAATGAATAGAGAAAACCCTTGTCCACAAGTATATATAGTTTCATTTTTATTCTCTATTAACATATCTACAAATTTATCAATACTATCATCATTTATTAACGATAATATTTCTTCTACATTAGCACCAAAATAATCATTAGAAATTTCTCTATCATGATGATTTTTCTTATTTTTTAATGTAAAGTATAAATTATAATACATATCTAGAAAACCAGAATAACCTAACTTTTTCGACAAATTCATAATAGTAGTAGTACTTGTGTAATGTTGTTTTGCAATACCTCTTACTCCAATTTCTTTCACATTATCTATATTGTTAATAATATATGTTAATATTGTTTCTTCAATTTTATTCAAATGACTTTTATTACTTATTTTACTAATGTCTAATTCAAACATAGTCCACCTCAAATACAATATTGGGAAATAACCTTATTCATATATCAATTTAAAATTATACACTAATAGTTAAAAATTGTAAAGTTACAAACCAATGGTCATATAGTCAATAAGAAAATATCCATCTGCTATAGCTTTATAACTATAACAAATGGATATTTTCTTTAGATAGACCCTAACCTATATCTAAAATATTATTTTAATTCAGGCCAGTATTCTTTATTTACTTCAATTAAGTCATCCAATATTTTCTTAGCTACTGCTGCACTAGGTACAGTTTTAGAAAGCGTTATTGCCTGCCATAATTTTTGATAAGATCTTTCTATCCAAGCTTCTACTACTAATTTTTCTACGGAAACTTGTTGTTCCATCAATCCTTTTTGGAATTGAGGTATTTTACCTATTGTTAGCGGCTCTGGTCCATTACTTCCTACAAGGCAAGGTATTTCTACCATGGCTGTAGGATCAAAGTTTTCTATAGAGCCATTATTTGGAACAATCAACAACATTCTTTCCTGTATATTGAAAGCTATAGCTGTAGCAAGATCAACTATGAAAGATGCATGTTCTTCTATATGAAGTTCACAACCTTCTGTAGATTTATTAGCAATAACTTTTCTACATTCTCCGAATACAAATTTCTCTCTTCCATCCATTACTTCATTTGCTCTTGTGTATTCCTTATTTGAATGTTTAACAGCATAATCTTGGAATAAGTAGTATTTTAAATAAGTATTAGGTAGTGTTTCTGGATCTAAAGCATATACATCTTTAGCTTTAGCAAAAGTATCAGCCCAACTTGCTTCAACATGTTGATTATCTCCCTTATCAACTACATATCCATATTTAGAAACATGCTCCTTTAATTTAGGCATTAAATCATTTCCAGCTTTATCACGTACATCTGTCCACCAACCAAAATGGTTAAGTCCAAAGTAACGTACATTCATATCTTTTCTAGATTTTAGGCCTAATATTTCAGCCATACGTACTTCTATACCTATTGGCATATCACATATATTTAATATCTTTGAATTAGGCCTTAATTTTCTAGTTGCTTCTGCAACTATTGCTGCTGGATTAGAGTAATTTAGCATCCATGCATTTGGTGAATATTTTTCCATGTAGTCAAGTATTTCGATAACTCCACCAATAGATCTCATACCATAAGCCATTCCTCCTGGTCCGCAAGTTTCCTGACCTAATACGTCATATTTCAAAGGAATCTTTTCATCTAACTCACGCATTGCATATTTACCAACTCTTATGTGAGCCATAACAAAATCTATATCTGTAAAAGCTTCTTCTGGATCTGTTGTAGCCTGGAATTCTATATCAGGTGCTTTTTCTTTTAATATAATTTCACATGCCCCAGCAACTGTAGCCTGTCTTTCTGCATCATTATCATAAAATTTTAACTTTCTTATAGGAAATCTTTCTAAATTATCTAGTAACATTAATACTATTCCAGGAGTAAATGTACTTCCACCGCCAGCTATAGTTATTGAAAATTTCTTCATAATATATTCCCTCTTTCAATTTTTTATTTAATATAAATTTTTAATATAAAAATTTAATTATTTGCAAGATATTTATCAACTTTGTTTCTTACACTATTTACTTTAGGTCCATATATGACCTGAACATTATTACCATTTTTAATTACTCCAGATGCCCCTGTAATTTTCAATGTAGGTTCATCTAATTTATCTAAATCTGTAATTTTTACTCTTAATCGAGAAAAACAATTGTCAACGGTTTCAATATTTTCTTTTCCACCCAAAGCCTCTACAATTGTAGCTGCTAAATCATCTTTTTCATTTTCACCAACTTGTTTTGAATCTTTAGATTTTTTATCTTTGTAATCTTTTTTAGTGTAAAGCTTCACTTCATCATCTTCTCTTCCCGGTGTCTTAAGATTAAATTTTTCAATTACAAATTTGAATACAAAATAGTAAACTACTAATTCAACTAAACCTACTGCTATATATATAGGCCATTTAGTTCTTCCTATTCCTGCTGGTAGATTGTAGGCTAAGAAGTCTATTATTCCACCTGCACCATAGGTTCTAACTCCAAGAAATACAACAATGGCCTCAAATATACCATCTAGCACAGAGTGAATTATCCACAAAAATGGTGCTACAAATAAGAAAGTAAATTCTAGTGGTTCAGTAATACCAACTAGGAAAGATGTAGCTGCTGCTGGAAATAAAATTGCTTTTAGTTTTGTCTTATTTTTCTTTTTAGCTGTCTTGTAAAATGCTAATGATACTCCGATTAAACCAAAAACCTTAACCATACCATATTGTAAATATTTTGCTGATGGATCAAATACCTTTATAGATGGATCAGATAGTTGTGCTAAGAATATGTTATAAGCTCCAAAATAAGTTTTACCATTTACAGCTAACTCTCCACCTATATTTGAATAGGAGAAGGGTGTCCAAATTAAATGATGTAATCCTGTAGGTATTAATACTCTATTTAAGAAACCATATAGGAAAACTCCTACATATCCTGATACATTAATGAATGTAGTTAGTGCTGTTATTCCCATTGCAATTACAGGCCATACATAGCTAAATATTATAGAAAGTATTAATAATATAGGAACTAAAACTATAAATACAAATTTTGTATTACCATAAAAGGAAAATGCCCCTGGAAATTCTTTATTACAGAATTTATTGTGTACAAGCGCTACAGTTATTCCAAGGATCATTCCTAAGAAAACTCCCATATCTATTACCTGAAATCCAAATAAAACCGTTTGACCAGTACCATATAAATCAGAAACTACTTTGTAATGTACTAATTTCCCTGTCGCAGAAAGCCATTGATTATTTGCTCCTAAGAAAACCAAGAAAGAAAACAATGCCACAAGAGCTGCTTCTGCTTTCTTTTCCTTAGCCATTCCCATGGCTATTCCAACACAGAAAACAATACTTAGATTGTTCATAATAGGCCAAAGACCACTGGCTATAAATTTTCCTAAATAAATTAAGCTATTATGGCTTCCAACTATAGTTGGATTACTCAATATGGATGATAGTGCAATAATTATACCCACAATTGGCAAAAACAAAACTGGAACAATTATAGCTCTTGCAAATACCTGCATCCCATCAACTATTTTATCTTTCATAAATATTCCCCCTATTACGTTTTCATTTTATCAAAATTTGTAATGAAATTAAATACATATTAACCATATAAAAACATATTACTCTCTATTGTAACTGGTTTTTGATTATTAACTTATATAATCGCATCCTCCTTTCACTATTAATAAAATTATATATTATGCGTATTAAATTATGTATTCGTTTACTGAAACTGTTTACATTTATACTTTAACAAACTTCTCAGTATAATTAAATAGTTTTCCCGTATTATAAAACATGTTAATGTTATTCATAACAGGTTTTTAATCATATATATATAATAAAAAGCATTAGAAAAATCTATATAACCGACTGATTTTTCTAATGCTTTTATTAAAACACATTATTTTAACTATTGAATTTAATTAAACTCTTTACTTGAAACTAATTTAATATTCACTTACAAAGTCAGCATCTATATCTATTTCATAGTTTTCAGAGTCAAGACTGTTGTTATTTAACGAAATAGAATTTATCTTATTTAGAGTTCTTTCTCCATTGAGATTATCCAAAATTCTCTTTATATTATTCTTATTTTCATATATGATCATGCTTGCATTTATATTTTTGTTTTTGTTTTTTAATTCCCTTATTTCTCCATTATATTTGTTTGATAAATGAATTATATCATTATATCTAATAACCTTGTTATCAGCTTTTTTATTAGTTTTCTGAAGAAAGGTTAATTGCTTGCTATAATTATTATATTTAAAATTCCACTGTATATATAGCATATTTATTGTGATTATCAAAAATACTAATGATAGAATTAAAACACTGTATGCTATTTTTTTTCTTCAATTGATCACCTCTATAGTTACTTTAAATTTTAAGATATCATTTATACTGCTTTCTAGTGGAAATAATTTAGTTATTCTAAAAGAAGGATTATCCTCTATGTATTTTACCAATTCTTCATATTGATTTTTATCATT
>NZ_BAEV01000057.1 GCF_000246895.1 Clostridium arbusti SL206
ACACGTAGTATAACTTATAAAAGTAAAGGAACTTCTAATTGGCTCCTTTACTTTTAATACTCTAAATTATAATTTTCTTATTGAATACCAAGTGAACTTATTTTTGTTAATAACTTGTTAATAATACATTATTATTTAAATTTATGTTTGTACAATTTTCCAAATAGTTATATTATAAATATAAATCTATAATTTGGAGGAATGTTATATATTATGAATAATTTATCATTTATTAAACAATATCTAAAAAATCCTAAAACTATAGGTGCAATAATGCCTAGTTCTAAATATCTTGCCCATAAAATGATTGAAGACATAGATTTTAATCACTCTGAATGTATTATTGAATATGGTTCCGGTACTGGTGTATTTACTGAAGGCTTAGTAAAGAATAAAAGTGAAGATACTAAACTGTTACTTTTTGAATACAATGAAGATTTTTGTAAATTATTGAAAGATAAATTTGGAAACGAAAAAAATGTATTTATTATAAACGATTCTTGTGAAAATATCGATACGTACCTACTTAAATATAATATTAATAATGTTGACTATATAATATCAGGATTACCTTTTGCAAGCTTACCACAAAAAATATCCGAAAAAATATTAACAAAAACAAGGAAAGTACTTAAAAATGACGGTAATTTTATAACATTTCAATATACCTTACTAAAAAAAGATTTTATAAAAAGATATTTTAAATATATTGATTTAAAAAGAGAATTTAAAAACATTCCACCTGCTTATGTTTTTAATTGCGTTAATTGTAAATGATATTAGTATATTCTCTTACATAGACTCGAGTTTGTTTCTTCCATTCAGTCTAGATAAACCATCTATGAACATGCTTGTTTTATCTTCATCTATAAATGAGAGTACTTCACTATGTATACAAGCAAAATAAATTTAGCTGCTTTACAAATATAAAATACACTTAAAAGTTCCACCCAGGAAAATTAATTTTAGCATGGAAGGAATATGAAAAATGAAACCAAAAATTCAAGACGTAGCAAAGTTAGCAGGAGTATCTCCAACAACAGTTTCTAGGGTATTAAACAATCGTGGCTACATAAGTGAAAAAACAAGAGAAAATGTAAAAAAAGCTATGAATGATTTAAACTATTTCCCAAATGACATAGCTCGTTCTCTATTTAATAAAAGAACAAACTTAATAGGTGTAATCTTACCTACTACAAGCAATCCTTTTTTTGGTGAACTCACCTTTTATTTGGAGAATATTTGTAACTCTTTAGGTTATAAAATACTGCTTTGTAATAGCTTAAATAGTATTTCTAAAGAGGAAAAATATTTAGAAATGCTCATGCGAAATCAAGTGGACGGAATTATTGTTGGTACCCATAACCAAGGCATTTTAGAATATCATAAACAAAATTTAGCAGTAGTAGCTATTGATCGTAATTTATCAGAAAGTATACCCGTAGTTGGTTCTGATAATTATGATGGTGGAAAAATAGCTACAGAATTATTATTATCTAAAGGCTGTAAGTGTATTATTCATATAAATGGTCCAGCTGAATTAGAAACCCCTACTATATTAAGACAAAAAGCCTATGAAAATATTATGGAAGAGCATAATAGACCTGTCATTGTATATGAAATTCCTAATACCTTCGATAGAAAAAACCAACGAGAAATAGCAAAAAAAATACTTGATGAATATCCAAAAGTGGATGGCATATTCGCTAGTAACGATCTATTTGCAGCTTCTTTTATAACAGAAGCTAAAAATCGTGGGAAAAATATACCTAATGACATAAAAATTATAGGGTACGATGGGACAGAAACCTGTCAAACTCTACTACCTGAATTAACTACTATACAGCAACCTATCAAATTAATTGCAGAAGCATCTATTAATATTTTATTAAGGGAAATTGAAGGACAGTTTAGTAATATACCCTTAAAAACATGTCTTCCAGTAAAACTTTTGGAAGGAAAAACCACCTAGATTTTCTTTTAAATCACAATTATAAATATATTTTAAATGTAAATTAACATTAATAAAAACACAGTGAAATTTATCCATTATTGTGTTTATTTTTTATTTTTATGAAATAGAGATATATTTTTAACCGCTAATTTTTTTCCTTTATTTTCTATGAAACCGATTGACATATGAAACCGGTTGATATATAATAATCACATGAAAAGGGTTTCAAATTTTTTATATATTTAATTTTATAGGGGGAATCTAAAATGATAAAATCAAAAAATATATATTGGAAACTAAGTGCGTATTTTTTCTTCTTCTTTTTCACTTGGTCAGCTAGTTATTCTTTATTTTCTATTTGGCTTGGCCAGTACATTCACTTGTCTGGAGTATCTACAGGTATTATCTTTTCTGTAAACGCTATCTTTACTCTTTGTATGCAACCTATATATGGATATATTTCTGATAAAATTGGATTCAAAAAACATATTCTATTTTTCATCAGTATACTTCTTGTTTTTGTTGGACCATTTTTTATCTATGTATATGCTCCTCTATTAAAGTATAATATACTAATAGGTGCTCTTGTAGGTGCTCTGTATTTAGGGACTACTTTTCTTGCAGGTATTGGAGCTATAGAATCCTATGTAGAAAAAGTCAGCCGAAAATATAGCTTTGAATACGGTAGATCAAGAATGTGGGGTTCCCTTGGATGGGCTGCTGCAACTTTCTTTGCTGGTCAGATATTTAATATTAATCCAAATATTAACTTTTGGATAGCTTCTGTTTCAGCTGTTATTTTAGTTATAATAATTGCTTCAACCAAGATTGAAATGACTAATGATGAAATTCAAAGGGCCGAATCTGTTAGTATAAAAGATATAGGTAATCTATTAAAAATGAAAAGCTTTTGGTTATTCATGATATACGTATTAGGTGTAGCTTGTGTATACGGTGTTTACGATCAACAATTTCCTATTTATTATGCCTCATTATTCCCAACTCACGCTTTAGGAAATCAAGTATTTGGATATTTAAATTCAATACAGGTTTTCATGGAAGCTGGTATGATGTTCCTTGCACCAACTATAGTAAACAAATTAGGTGCAAAGAGAAGTCTGATCCTTGCAGGTCTTTTAATGGCTTCACGTATTATTGGTTCAGGACTAGTTGTTGGCCCTATAGGAATTTCTTCAATGAAACTAATACATTCACTTGAGTTACCTATTTTACTAGTTGCCATATTTAAATATTTAGCTGCTAATTTTGATACACGTTTATCATCTATTCTCTATTTAGTAGCCTATCAGTTTGGTACACAAGTTGGTACTTCGATTCTATCACCAATTGCAGGTAGATTATATGATTCTATAGGCTTCAAACAAACTTATGTAATAATGGGGTTATTTGTACTTGTATTTGCTATTATCTCTATATTTACACTTGTTAATAATAAAAAGTTTAATAATGCCAATAATAAAGAACTTACTTCAACTATTAATGTAGCAGGAAAAACAATATAAAGGAGTTTTAAATTATGGAAATAAAAGATTTTAAAAAAATAAATGATAACTCTAAAGAAACTATGAAAGCAGACAAATCTATTGAAAAGGCTGAGAAGAAGATAAATAATCGTTATAGGTTAGGTTATCACATCATGGCACCGGCTAATTGGATAAACGATCCTAATGGATTAGTACAATATAAAGGAGAATATCATGTTTTCTATCAGCACCATCCTTATGATGAAAACTGGGGTCCTATGCATTGGGGACATGTAAAAAGCAAAGATCTGGTTCATTGGGAACATTGCCCAATTGCCTTAGCTCCCGGAGATTCCTTCGACAAAGATGGTTGTTTTTCTGGAAGTGCTGTTGATAATGATGGTGAACTGACCTTAATTTATACAGGACATAATTATATTGATAAAGAAAAAGATATTTTTTTCGAAAATCAAAACATAGCGATAAGCAAAGATGGTATACATTTTGTAAAATATGATAAAAATCCAATTATATCAGATCCTCCTGAATGCAGTTCTAAACATTTTCGTGATCCTAAGGTGTGGAAACATAATGACAGCTGGTATATGATTGTTGGAAACTCATCAAAAGATAATGATGGAAGAGTTATTCTTTATAAATCATCAGATTTAAAAGATTGGCAGTATGTTGGTGTAATTGCAAATAGTAATGGTAAATTAGGCTACATGTGGGAATGCCCAGACTTCTTCGAATTAGATGGAAAATATATTTTAAGCCTTTCCCCTCAAGGTTTAGAAAGACAAGGCGATTTATATGCTAATCTATTCCAAACTGGCTATATAGTTGGTGATTATGATTATGAAACAAACAAATTTACCCATGGTACTTTTACCGAATTAGATAATGGTCATGATTTTTATGCAGTGCAAACATTCTTAGATGACAAAGGTCGCAGAATTGCTATAGGCTGGATGGATATGTGGGAATCTGACATGCCAACAAAAAAAGATGGCTGGTGTGGCGCTTTAACTCTCCCTCGTGTGCTAAGCCTAGGAAATAACAACAAAATCCTAATGAATCCTGTAGAAGAATTAACTTTATTGCGTGAGTCAGAACACAATGAGTTCAAAAATAAATCTATATCACAAAATTATCTAATTAAAACATCTAAGGATTTATTAGAATTAAAAGTTGTATTTGACTTAAGTAAATGTACTGCTGAATCCGTGGAACTAAAAGTTTTAGGTGATAAGCAAGAGGAAATTCTATTAAACTACAACTTAGCCAATGCAAAGCTTTCACTTGACTGCTCTAAATCTGGCAAGACAAAAGATGGCATTAGAAGAGTCAAACTTGATAAAGATAATAAACTTTCATTACACATATTTTTAGATCGATCCTCTATTGAAGTTTTTGCAAATGAAGGTGAAGCAACTATGACTAGCCGTATTTACCCTAAAGAAAATAGATTTGGTATTGAACTGTCTGCTGATAATGGCAATGTAAATATAGAAAATTTCACTTACTGGACTCTAAAGGATACTTGGAAATAAAAAATATAGGTACACTCATAATTCAGTGTACCTTTTCTAAAGTTATATTTAAAATTTAGGGGAATTATAATGAATGTTATTCACTATATTTTAATTATTACCACATATATATATAATATTCAAAAGTACTAGAAATTTTTCTACTTTATCTAAATTATCCGATGACTAGCCATTGTAAACCACAAAACAAAAGGTACACTCCTAACTCGGTGTACCTTTTACAAAATTATATATTAAAATTTAGGGGAATATAATGAATAATATTCATCATATTTTAATTATTACCATATGTGTTGAATTTATTCATTTAAAATAAGATAATATTTTTTTATTATAGCTTTGTGTGTTTTAATATTTAATTATTTACTTTATTATCCTCTTATTCTATACATCTAAGAAGCCTATAAATTCTCATCAGATGAAAGGTCTACTTGCTTAGTTTTAATTATTTTAGTTATGCTTAATCCCTCATTTTTAGTCATAATGTCAAATTGAATAAAATACTTGATTATGAGAAGAAGTATGATGAAATTGTTAAAGCTGGATTAAAGGAAGATTATGCTAGAAATATCGAATTCTCCTCTACAAGTAGAAATAAAATTAAATTTTCAAATATAAAAGTTAAGATTTTTTAAGCACAATATTATAAATTTCATAAATAACTACTGCAATTATAATAGCAAATATTCCTTTATTTAATGTACTAACTACAGTTAATTTCTTTTGAATAAGAGCTATACTAAATAAAACTAAAGAAATTATACC
Organism: Clostridium arbusti SL206; assembly: GCF_000246895.1. GTDB lineage: Bacteria > Bacillota > Clostridia > Clostridiales > Clostridiaceae > Clostridium_I > Clostridium_I arbusti. The sequence continues at coordinate 5,757 of NZ_BAEV01000057.1, forward strand.
TGCAATCAATCTTACTTTGCCCATTAAAACGACTCCTTTCATTCATATAGTTCGTCTTAAATTACCATTTTGAATCATTTAAACAACATGAGAGCTGTAATTTTCTTCTAGATGAATCCATGTCTTTATAGTTGTTACATGATCTTGCTTATAAATTGCAGTAAAACTTTTGGCTACCTCAAATCATTTGTTTGCTAAAAATTTACTTAAAAGTGTTAACCTTTTTTATTAAGCTTTTCACTGTCTAGTATCCCCCCCCCTATCTTTTAATTCAAATCTTTATTTTTATATAAATAACAAGATATAGAAAAAGATACTAGCATTATTATTCCTAATAAACAGGCAATAAGCAAAACAATTTGCCAAGTTTGAGCATTATTTAAGTAATAAATAAGTCTATTTATAAGTTCTACTCTTTTATATTTTGAGTTTCCAGTAAATGATATCACAAAAAAAATTCCTATATATAAAATCATAACTAAATATCTAGACTTTGAATATCCCAATTTAAAGTTCACAGGTAAAAATATAGAACTTAAAAATATTACAATTCCAAAACATATTCCTATATCTCTAAAATTCATTAATCTTTCAAGGTGAATAATTCCAATAAAATTCAATGCAGAAGAACTAATAAAGATTATACCACTCCCAATAACTATAAATAAGAGCATAGCCATATACTTAGCCATAATTACATCAATTCTTTTTACAGGAAGACTATTTATCATATTTTCAGCTTTTTCATCTTTAATGGAGCAGTTAGTTATAAATCCCATAGCAACCATAGTAGGAATCATAATAAATACAAAATTCATATATAGACTACCCATTCTGGAATAAAATAAACTTACTATTATGGAGAATGCTATAAAAAAGATAAAGTATTTCTTCTGAATTAATACGTCCTTTAAAATAAGATTACCCATTACTCATTCCCCCTAACCGTATAAACCATAATATCATCTAAACTAGCTCTTTCGATTAAAACCTTATCTCTTAGCAATTTTCTGATATCTTCAGTATTATTAGTTAATCCTTCAAAGCCAAAAGAATTTTCATTTATTCCTATAAACTTATCTCTTATATTCTTATCTAAAATTCCCTTATCACCCTTAACAATGCTATAATTTTCAAGAATACTATCCTTGTCATCTGAAAATACTACCTTCCCTGAATTTAAAAATGTAATATAATCGGCTGCCTTCTGTAAATCTGTAGTAATATGCGTAGAAAATAATATCCCTTTACTTTCATCCTGAATTACAGAATAAAGTATATCTAGCATTTCGCTTCTAAAAACAGGATCTAGTCCTGAAGTTGGCTCATCCATTATTATAAATTCAGCATTATGAGAAAGTGCAATAGCAAGTGAGTACTTCATCCTCATTCCCTTTGAAAGATATTTTATCTTTTTGTTTTTAGGTAGTTCAAACTCGGATATATATTTATTAAAAGCTGTATTGTCCCAATCTTTATAAAAGGGAGCAACTACTCTTTTCATATCCATTACAGTCAAATCCTCATAAAAACAGTTTTCATCATATACAAAACCTATTCTCTGTTTCACCGCTCTCTCATATTCTATATTATCAAGTCCAAAAACCTTTATGTCTCCAGAATTTTTTCTTATAAGATTCATTATAAGTTTTATTGTAGTACTTTTACCTGCTCCATTAGGTCCTATAAGTCCCATAATATAACCTTTAGAAAGCTTAAAGTTTATTTTATCTAATTTAAAACCTTTATATATCTTAGTCAAATCTTTAATTTCTAAAATACTATCCATAATTCCCCTCCTAAATTTGATTATCATATAGAATATCTAGCATTTCTTTTAACTCATTCTTTGTAAGACCTATAACCCTACTATCTTCTATAGCTTCCATTAATTTATCTTCAATTGACTTAATCTTTTTTTCCTTTAAGAATTCTTTATTTTTAGCTGATACATATGAACCCTTTCCTGGTACAGTTTCAATAAATCCATCTCTTTCAAGTTCTTCATAAGCTCTCTTAGTAGTTATTACACTTATTTTAAGTTCTTTAGCAAGACTTCTTATAGATGGTAAAAGTTCGCCTTCTGAAACATTCTCCTTTATAATATTATCCTTTATCTGTTTTGTAATTTGTTCATATATAGGATCCTTAGATATATTGGAAATAATTATATTCATAAGTACTACTCCCTTTGCAAAGTTTATATACTGTATATATACGTTTATATACAGTATAGCCATATTCACTGATTTTGTCAATAAATTAAACATCCATATTACTATATAATTGCAATTTTTCAATAAATACCGATGCAAGTCTGGACATGCTTTTCTCATGTACAAGATATGAAAAATATCTGTTGTAATTAGTTTTTGTAGAAATAATTTCTACTTCCTTATTCTTAACAGCATCATTTACAACTAAGGATGAAATAAAAGTTATTCCAAGATTATTCTTAACAGACTCTTTTATTGCATAATTGCTTCCTAAAACAATAAAATTCTTTGGATATATACCTTCATTATTCAGAAAAATATTTAGGTTTTCTCCTGTTCCAGAACCTTCTTCTCTATGTATCCAAGTTTGCCTTGATAAATAATCTCTTAAATTCATGTTCTTATTATTTGAAAATGGCATAGGCGCAACAATAACCATTGTATCTTTATAAAAATTCTTATGTATATAATTATGTACTGGAACTGTACCCTCAATTAAAGCTATATCTATATCATAATTTATAAATTTCTCATAAATATGTTTTGTATTTTCTATTGTAACTTCCAGTTTTACTTTTGGGAATTCTTTAATAAAATCACCTAGTACAGATGGAAGCAGAAATTCTCCTATAGTCATACTTGACCCAAGCTTTAAAGTTCCAGTCATAGAATTATGATAATTGCTTAGTTCATCCTTAGTCTCATCTAAAAAACCTATCATTTGCTTAGCTCGTTTATATAAAATTTTACCTGTTTGTGTAATCAATATATTTCTCTGTTTATTTGATCTTTCTATTAGTCTAGTATTAAAATACTTTTCTAGAATTGATATATGCGAACTAACACTTGGTTGAGATATGTTAATAAAATTTGCAGCTTTAGTAAAACTTTTTTTATCCACAACAGCAATGAAAGTTTTTAATTCCTCTATCATTTATATCACCCTATCCATTAATAATATTAATAGGTATAATAAAAAATACATATTATACTTATTGGTTTAAAAAAAGTATAATATAGACACAATAATGTTGCAAGAAAAAATAGAGGTGGTATAAATGGAAAATTTCAATGAAGTTCTCCTAAGAGAAATTGATAATTTTAGAGATCTTGGTCATAAATTTTTAAAAGGTGAAGTAAGTAAGATGGATTTTAAAAAGGCATCTGGAGGTATGGGAGTATATGCCCATCGTAATGGAAAAGAATTCATGATAAGATTTAGAATACCTTCAGGCATAGCTTCCAGAAAAGATTTAGAATTAATTTATGATTTTGCAAATAGATACAACTTGCAAGGAATACATCTCACTACTCGTCAAGCAGTCCAATTACATGGAATTAGTATTGATGATATTTGTAATGCAATGAAAGAAGGCATAGAAAAAGGCTTATATTCAAGAGGTTCAGGAGGAAACTTTCCAAGAAATGTTGCTATATCTCCATTATCAGGAGTAGAAAAAGAAGAAGCTTTTGATGTATCACCCTATGCTCTAGCAGTAGGAAAACATTTCTTAAATAAAATATATCTATACAAGCTTCCAAGAAAATTAAAAGTATCATTTTCTAGTAATAATAGTGATGAATCACATGTAACTGTAGTTGACTTTGGCTTCTTAGCCATAAATAAAAATGGAAGGGAATATTTTAAGGTATATCTAGGTGGTGGACTTGGAAGAAATCCTAAGGTATCTGCAGAATTTCCTGAACTCATAGATCCAAAAGATGTTTTGTATCATATTGAAGCCATGACAGAGCTCTTTATACATGAAGGCGACTATAAGAATAGTGGAAAAGCCCGTATAAGATATATAATGGATAGAATGGGTAAAGAAGAGTTTATAAATTGCTATAAAAAGCATCTTGAAAAAGTAAAAGAAAAAGGTAATTTAGAAATAGATATCAAAAAGGCAATTTATAACAAAAAAGGCATTGAAACTTCAATAGAAAACCCCAGATTATTTCCTCAAAAGCAATCTGGCTTATACAGTATATATATACACCCAATCGGAGGACAATTATCCTTAAAAGATTTAAATCTTATATTAAAGGAAACAGAAAATATAGAAGATGTAGAAATAAGATTATCTTTAACTGAAGGTTTATATATTAGAAATTTAAATGGAAAAGAAGCAGAAAGTCTTCTTGAAAAAACAAAACATATAGGCGGAGTAACAAGATTAGCACATTCCGTATCCTGCATTGGTGTTCCAATATGTCAGATGGGTATCTTAAATACTCAAAGTACTTTAAGGGCGATAGTAAATTATTTTGATAAGAATAACTTTACTGAAGATGTATTACCACAGATTCATATATCTGGATGTCCAAATTCTTGTGGTGTGCACGAGATAGGTGAGATTGGACTCTGCGGAAAAATGAAAAGAGTCAATGGCGAATTAAAAAATGTATTTGAACTTCATTTAGGTGGAACTCTTGGTGTAGGTAAAACCAAACTTGCTGAATCTTATGGAGATATTCTTCAAGAAAGAATACCTGAATTCTTATACGAACTTGCTATAATTGTACATGATTCTAATGAAGAATTCTCTAAGTACCTAGCAACCCATGAAGAACAAATAAATAAAATTCTAGATAAGTATGTAGTATAAAAAAAGTGGCTGTCTCACAATGCATAGCGAGATAGCCTTTTAGGCATATGAAAATAAATAGTAAGTCAAAGATGCGACGTATATTTTGAAGCCTACAAGGAAATAGGTTCTTCAGATAGTAAGCTATCTGAGGGTTCTGTTGACGTGGTGGGATTCAAAATAGACTAGCATACTGACTAGTTATTTATTTGAATATGCCTTAACTAGATAATACTATAAATTTATTTTCAATATGTTCTTTACTAAAAGACCTACAATAAAGGAAAATAAGGCAACTCCAAGACTTACCCCTGCCATCTGTATAAATCTCTTTTTAAAGTTAAGTCCTTTAGCTACCGATATATAATAGTTAAATACAGATATTATAACAACAGCAACGATAAGACTTATTATAAGTGCCTGAACATACATATCATTATTCATAAAAATAAATGGAAGTATTAATAAGATCACAGTACCCAAATAAGAAAGTCCTGTATATAAACTAGATTTTAGAGCATTTTTAGTACCTTCTGTTTTTTCAGCTATATATTCACTAGCAGCCATAGAAAGAGTGGCCGATATTCCTGTAATTAGTCCTGCTAAAGCTATTACTCTAGTGTTTGCCATAGACAAGGTAAAACCAGCTAAACTACCTGTTATTTCAACCAATGCATCATTTAGTCCAAGCACTATAGCTCCTACATATTTAAGCCTTTCTTCATCTAGCATATCCAGCAATAAGAGTTCATGTTTTTCCTCTTCCTCTGCTACTTTAGATAGTTTCGGAAAACTACCTGCTAATTTTTCGTAGCTATATCCTCTAACTACTTCATTCTCCCTACCCTCCATTTGCTTGACAGCAAAGGTAAATCCAAAAATTTTAGCTGCTATATAGTAAAACCATACTCTTATTCTATTTACAGAAACCTCTACATTAGTATAAGATCTTATTAAATTATAATGCTGCTGTTCTTCTGCTGCGATTTTAAGCATTATTTTTTTATTATTTTCTTCCTTTGTAATTTTAGAAACTTTAATGTAAATTTCCTTTTCAGTTATTTCATTACGCTGCATTGTAATTAATACTTTTCTTAAATTCTCTTCCATAGCTATATATCTCCATATGGTTTTTGTAAACAGACAGTAGTCAGCATATTAAGCCTATTATTTACTATAGATTTTTTATTCATTATTAAGGTCCCCTCTTATCATTTATATATCTTAATTATACTACTATAGATAAATGCTTAGAAGTAATTATACATACTTACTTAAAATAGAAAATATATTAAATTTATATTTTACTTTATAATATTATTAGATGTATCCTTAAGCACAACGTCATGTGCTCCACCTTCAACAATAGAAGTGGATGACACCAAGGTAATCTTTGCATTCTTTTGAAGCTCTGGTATGGTCATTGCTCCACAATTACACATAGTTGAACGAACTTTATTAAGTGTCAATGATACATTATCCTTAAGACTACCAGCATATGGTACATAAGAATCAACACCTTCTTCAAAAGATAACTTGCTATCACCGCCCATATCGTATCTTTGCCAATTTCTAGCACGGTTAGAGCCTTCTCCCCAGTATTCTTTCATATAAGTTCCATTGATACTTACTTTATTAGTAGGACTTTCATCAAAACGTGAAAAATATCTTCCAAGCATAATGAAATCTGCTCCCATTGCCAATGCAAGAGTTACATGATAATCATATACGATTCCTCCATCGGAGCATATAGGTATATAAGTTCCTGTTTTCTCAAAGTACTCATCTCGAGCTTTTGCAACTTCTATAAGAGCTGTAGCTTGTCCTCTACCAATACCTTTTTGCTCTCTGGTAATACAGATAGATCCTCCGCCTACACCTATTTTAATAAAATCAGCTCCTGCCTCTGCTAAAAACATAAAGCCATCTCTATCAACTACATTGCCGGCTCCTACTTTAACTTTATCTCCATAATTTTTACGGATGTAATCTAATGTTAGTTTCTGCCATTCGGAAAATCCTTCAGAAGAATCTATACATAAAATATCAGCCCCTGCTTCTACTAGTGCAGGTACTCTTTCCTCATAATCACGGGTATTAATTCCTGCTCCAACAATATATCTCTTAGAACTATCTAAAAGTTCTAACTGATTTTCCTTATTTGAATCATAGTCTTTTCTAAATACCATGTACACAAGATGCTGATTATCATCTACAATTGGCAAAGAATTCAGCTTATAATCCCAAATAATATTATTAGCTTCCTTTAGAGAAGTCCCCTTTTGTGCACAACGTAATTTTTCAAAAGGTGTCATAAATCCAGAAATTTTGCAATCTGGACTCATTCTGCTTACACGATAATCACGACTTGTAACTATTCCCAAAAGTTTTCCTGTTGCAGTTCCATCTTCTGTAACAGCAACTGTTGAATGTCCTGTTTTCTTCTTTAAATCTAGAACATCCTGTAACTTTTGATCTGGTCTTATATTTGAATCACTAACAACAAAACCTGCCTTATGATTTTTTACACGAGATACCATTGCAGCTTCGTTTTCAATAGATTGAGAGCCATAGATAAAGGAAATACCTCCTTCTGTAGCAAGAGCAATTGCCATTTTGTCATCTGACACAGACTGCATAATTGCAGATACTAGAGGAATATTCATTTCTATTGATGAAGTTTCCCCTTTTTTAAACTTTACAACGGGTGTTTTTAAATTAACATTTGCTGGTATACACTTAGAAGATGAATATCCAGGAACTAATAAGTATTCACTGAAAGTATGAGACGGTTCATCGAAGTAAAAAGCCAACTTTATCAACTCCTTAAAATATAATTTAGTTAGTATTATCAATTATACATCATGAAGCATGTGAAAAGAAACATCAAGTGAAGAATACAACAAATATTTTATTCTAAAGAACAATATCTTATGAGAATATTTTTTTATTATACTAATCTTCCTAAGATAACACTATCAATATATCCATCATTGTTTTCACGAACATTATCCACTAACTCTTGTGCTAAAACAGCATCCTTATCTGTATCAACCTTATTTATAAATAAAATTTTCTCTCCTACAGCATCCTTAAATAAGCCTTTAAAGCTAAATATTAAAGCCATAATATGATCCATATTTATAATATCACCTTTGGAAGAACCTGTAATATTCATAAACTGTTCCAGATTATAAACATTTTCTTCACTAATCTCCATTAATAGGTTTTCTATGCTTAAAACTCCTATTGTTTTGCTAGTTTTACTACTTATAACTGGCTCATTATCCTTCCACCCCTTAATAGGCTTTTTCTTAGAACCATCTGACTCTATTAATACATAATCAAAATAGGGAAGTTGCTTATTTAAAAGTTCAAAGTCTAATCCGATTAATTTTTTCTCATCATTTACTGCTTTTCCATATATATAAATACCCTTTTTGTTTAATTTATTATAATGATTGAATTCTCCTTTGCTCTCAGCAATATAATCATATTGTTTTATTTCAGGTACATATATTTTTGTAGTAGTAGTTACAAGAACTTTATCTTCTAGTCTTAATTCTTCTGCTAGAGAAAACATCAGAGTAGTTTTTCCACCTGCCCCTACAATGGATACAACATCGCCTTTATTTATATTCAATAAATCCTTAAGCTTCATTTAAAATACCTCTGGATTTCTATATTTAGTTCTGCAATTTACTTTTATTTAATACTTTATAATCTTAATAAGTTCCATAGGACTATCAATCAATGTTTTTGCACCATTTTCCATTAATTCATCAGCCTTTCTAAATCCCCAAGTAACGCCTACAGCATGCATTCCAGCGGCATTAGCCGTTTTCATATCTACTCCCGTATCTCCAAGATAAAGATATTCATTTGCTGGTATATTGGATAGTTTTACTATTTCAAATGCTGCTGTGGGGTCAGGTTTTTTGGGAACATTTATCCTTGCACCAAATATAAAATCAAAGGATTTTGATGAAAAATACTTCTTAACCAATGCTTTAACAAAATCATCAGGTTTATTGGAAAGTATAGAAATCCTTACACCTAAGGAAGATAACTTGTCCAGTAGTTCATTTACTCCTTCGTAGGGCTTTGTTGATTCCTCTCTTCTCCTGTCGTATTCGTCAATAAATTCAGATAAGCAAAGTCTTATCATCTCTTCATCTGCATCGGTTTTAGCCAAAGTTCTTCTTACTAATTTCTCCATACCATTTCCAATAAAGTATTTATAAGCTTCCTGTCCATGAGTAGGAAACCCATGCTTTTCTAATATAGAATTCATTGAGTTTGCCATATCATCAAGTGTATTAAGCAATGTACCATCAAGATCAAAAATAACTCCAGAATAATTCATATTGTTTACCTCCATAAAATCAATTATTGTAATTTTTATATGTAATTTTTATGTTTTAACTATCCTATATAAATAATATCATATATAAATAAGATTTTAATACTTATATAACTATAATTATTAATTTTCATATTTAGGAGCTAAACTTCAATACCGCTCTTTGCTACAATTTTTAATAAAAGCAGAAAACTAAAAAAGTCTTTGATGTCTTCTATGAATTACTTGACCAATCTAAATTAAAAATTACTTAAAATACTTTATTGACACAAACAAATATATATTTTATGATTAATTATGACAATAACTGTAATAATATATCTAATTATGTATATTTAAAATGTTACAGTAGTTAGTAATTGTCTAAAATATATAACAATATAAGGTGGAATACTATGAAATTTATAACCATGAGACGCTGTATAATTCTATTCATTGGGGTAATTATCTTATTCAGTACTTATTATCTTATTGGCTTAAGAAACAAGAAAAATATAGCCTATAATAATCCTAAAACCATTAGGATGAATCCAGTTAAAAATGCCGCTACAAAACCAAAAGCTCCTGAAAAGAAAAAAGAAGATCTATTACCTAAAACTCCAGGTGGACAAGAACTTTATCACCTAATAAATGTAGCTGATGGACAAAATGTTGCCTATTTAACCTTTGATGATGGTCCATCACCAAATAATACTCCTAAAATCCTAGACTTATTAAAAAAAGAAAATATTAAGGCTACCTTTTTTATAATAGGCAAAAATGCACTTACTAATCCAGAACTACTGGTGCGAGAGAAAAGTGAAGGACATTCTGTTGGCATGCATAGTTATTCTCATGAACCAGCAATAATATATAAGAATCCACAGGCTTATTTAGATGACCTTCAACAATGCTCTGATGCCATGACTAAAGCAGTAGGTCCAGAAGGCTATGATAAGTGGTTGATTAGATTTCCATATGGTTCTAGTACAGTAAAGAATAAGCCCGGTTTTGCAGATTCCATAGGAAATGCTGGATACCACTATGTTGATTGGAATGCAGAAAATGGAGATGCAGAACTTCCTAGAATGGCGTCTTCAGAGTATCTTATGCGTAGACTTTCAGAAAGCATAGGCAAACAACACCATGTAGTTATATTAATGCATGATGCTTCTGCCAAAAGTTCTACAGCTGATACTCTTCCACAGATTATTGAATATTTAAAATCTCATGGCTTTATATTTAAAGCAATACCTACTTTTCAATCTTAATTATAGCTCCCTATATATGGATTATATATTTCTTAAGACCTAATTTTTCAACATAATAATAACCAGATACTTCTATATTATTATCCTTTAATATCTTCTTAGCTTTTTCTAAATCCTTTAAAGCTATCCTTATGGAAAGTCCACAGCTTGCAGTTATCTCAGTAGGTACAGGTATAACTTTAACCTTTAATCCTTCATTAAGTAATTCTTTTTCTGCTCTGATTGCACTGTGCGTAGAATCAAAGGTTATCAAATTAAATATCTCTGTATTCATAGTTTATATTTAACTTAGGCCTCGTAAATAAATAACTAGCCTTTCACCCGTTATTTATTTTACCTGCCTTTTCTCCCTTTATTTTATATATTTTTACTATTTAGGCATATGAAAATAAATAGTAAGTCAAAGATGCGACGTATATTTTGAAGCCTACAAGGAAATAGGTTCCTAAGATAGTGAGCTATCTTAGGGTTCTGTTGACGCGGTGGGATTCAAAATAGACTAGCATACTGACTAGTTATTTATTTGAATGTGCCTTAATCTCACTATAGAAAATTTTAAAAACTATGGCTTAATAATCTTATCCGCAGCATTCATCTTTTCCAAAATACTATACATATTAGTTATCTTACCAACCGCTAAATCATCTTTTATATTGTAATAATCAAGACAAGTTCCACAGGTTAATATTTCTACTCCTAGCTGTTCTAATTTCTGTAAATCTTCTATTACTGAAGACTTCTTTACAGAAAGCTTTGCTCCTCCATTATAAAAAATAATGGTATTAGGTAGTTTTTCTACTTCGGTTAAAGCATAAATAAAGCCTTTTATAAGAACTTTCCCAAGTTCTTCATTACCATTCCCCATGGTACTGGAAGAAATAACTACTAACGTGTTATTCTTTTTATATTGTTTGCTTATTTCATTATTTTCCACTATCTCAGTCTGATTGTTTGAGACTTTTGAATCTTCTTCTAAACCATCACCCTTTACAATTTTCACTTCATAATGCTCTTTATTTACAGCTTTACTGCTATACTTATATCCAAGTTCCTTAGCCATTTTCTCTAAGTTTTCCTTAGCTATCTCATTGTCTACAATTACTAAAACTGTTCCGTCCTTTTCAATGTTTTTAAGTTCCTTCTTTGTCTTTATAATTGGTATTGGGCAAACATCGCCCTTTGCATCTATTTTTATCATAATATTCGCTGCACAAACAAAATTACTGAAATCAGACAAATTTTTTATTTACCTTTAATTCTAGAATTTTATTTATGAAACCTAGCCCCCTTTACACTTTATTATATATAATTTATTACTTAGGCATATTCAAATAAATAACTAGTCAGTATACTAGTCTATTTTGAATTATACTACGTTAACAGAACCTTCTGATAGCACCACTATCATCAAAACCTGTTTCCTTATATAATTCAAAATATACGTCGCATCTTTGACTTGTTATTTATTTTCACATGCCTTAACTATTATATTTACATCCTGCCTCTCTACTACTTCTCCTACTATTTGCGACTTTATTTCAAGTTCATTTAAATCCTTTAGTAAATCTTGTGCCTGAAACTTATCCACACTTATTAAAAGTCCACCAGAAGTTTGTGGATCAAATAGTATTTCTTCCACAGCAAATTCAATATTCTCAAGTTTAACTTTTCCCTTAAGATGATTTCTATTCTTTTGTCCTGCTGCAGTTATAAGGAATTCCTTTGCATAATCATAAGCTCCTTCTATATAGGGAATCTCATTTCTATTTACAGAAATAGTATACCCCTCACTTGCCATTTCATTTAAATGTCCTAAAAATCCAAAACCTGTTACATCTGTACAGGCATTTACCTTGTATTTTTTAGCTTTTTCTGCTGCATATTTATTTAAGGTTTCCATAGATTTTATGGCCTTTTTATAGGCAGTTTCACTGGCTTCCCCAACTTTATTAGCAGTAGTTATTATGCCAACTCCCAGTGGTTTCGTAAGTATAATCTTATCTCCTATTTTACAATTATTATTAGACAGTATTTTTTTAGGATTTATTATTCCTGTAACAGATAAGCCGTATTTAGGCTGAGCATCATTTATAGAGTGTCCTCCACATACTATACCCCCTGCTTCCTGTACCTTTTCTGCTCCACCTCTTAGTATTTCTGCAAGTATTTCTCCATCCAGTTTTTCTGGAAAACATACTATATTAAGAGCTGTTTTAACCTCTCCACCCATAGCATATACATCACTAAGGGCATTGGTTGCAGCAATCTTCCCAAAAGTATAAGGATCTTCGACTATAGGCGTAAAAAAATCAAGAGTTTGTATTATAGCTATATCTTCTGTAAGCTTATACACTGCTGCATCATCAGAACTGTCAAAACCTATAAGTAAATTTTTATCAAATCTATTCGGAATATTCTTAAGTACCTTCTCTAAAAAGCCTGGTGCTAGTTTTGCACTACACCCTCCTCCACAGGAGAATTCTGAATTCTTTTTTTCCATACTTCATCACCTTATTTCTAAATATTAAAATTATGCTATAATATACTACAAAAGGAGTGTTACCAATGATTTACTTTGACAATGCAGCTACTAGCTTTCCAAAACCATCCCAAGTTGCAAAGGCAGTGTTTAATGCTATAAATACCCTTGGAAATCCATCAAGAGGCAGCTATAGCCTATCTCTTAATGCCTCAAGGAAAGTATATTCTGCAAGGGAAAAAGTTGCAAAGCTATTTAATTTACAAAATCCACTAAATGTTGCCTTTACCTCAAATGCTACGGAAAGCTTGAATATTGCCATAAAAGGCTCCTTCAAGTCAAATAACCACATAATAACTACAGAAATGGAACATAATTCTGTGTTGAGACCCATTTATGAACTTAGAGAAAAAGGAGTTCAGGTTTCCATTATAAAATGCGATAAAACGGGCTTAATAGATTACACTGACCTAGAAAATGAAATAAATGAAAATACTAAAGCTATAATCTGTACCCATGGTTCCAACTTAACAGGTAATCTAATAGATATTAAAAAAGTAGGACAAATATGTAAAAATCACAGACTATTATTTATATTAGATGCTTCCCAGACTACTGGAGTTTTCCCCATTGATATGGAGGAAAATAATATTGATATACTCTGTTTTACAGGACACAAATCTCTTTATGGTCCCCAAGGTACAGGTGGCATCTGCATAAAGAATAATATAAATATAAATCCGCTAAAAACAGGTGGCAGCGGAAGTTTTTCCTTTTCAGAGCATCATCCAATCACCATGCCCGATGCTTTAGAAGCAGGAACCATTAATGTTCATAGTATTGCTGGACTTTTAGCTGGTATTCAGTTCATTGAAGACACTGGAATAAATAAAATAAGAGATCATGAACTAAAACTAATGTGGAAACTTTATAATGGAATTAAAAATATTCCAAAAGTTAAAATCTACGGTGATTTTTCCACTACACTAAGAGCCCCTATTGTCTCCCTTAACATAGCTGATTATGACTCTAAAGATATAAGCCAAGAACTGTCAGATACCTATGATATAGCCACAAGACCAGGTGCCCACTGTGCTCCATTAATACATAAGGCTCTAGGTACAGAGAACCAGGGCGCTGTCAGATTTAGTTTTTCTTATTTTAATACCACCCAGGAGATAGAGACCGCTATTAATGCTGTAAAAAATTTAGCAAATAGTTAATCTTAAAAGTTGCTTCTATAACCATAACTGCTTTTTAGCTGTAATAAATCCATTTTTTCTAGCTTCGGAAAAACTCTCATATATTTCAGGTAAATCCTTTTTAATATTCATGAAAAACCTCCAATAAGGCATCTGTAAATGAATAACAAGTCAAAGATGCCTAGTTCTATTTAAATAAATAACTTGCTGACTATAAATCAACAAGTTATATTTAAAGCTTCTATTTTAGGCATCGTAAATAAATAATTAGTCTATTTATTTTCATATACCTTATTGTCTTTAATTTCCAATATCTATTGGCTATATGAGCATTAATCTTTTCTTAAAAACTCAATTATACTATATAAATAATTATACTACACCAATAGCTTCAATCTCTAATTTTGCATCCATTGGTAATTTACCTACCTCAAAGCAAGATCTAGCTGGATAATTACTTGTAAAGTAAGTAGCATAAACCTCATTTACTGCTGCAAAATCATTTATATCCTTTAAATAAACTACTGTTTTTACTACTTTTTCTAAAGAAGAACCGCCTTCTTCTAAAATAGCTTTTAAATTATCTAAAACTTGAACTGCTGCCTTCTTTATATCATCATCTACTAATTTTCCTGTATCAGGATTTAGTGGAATTTGACCTGAAGTGAAAACCAAGTTACCTACTTTGTTTCCCTGTGAATATGGTCCAATTGCTCCTGGCGCATTTTTAGTTGCTATTATTTCTTTACTCATTTTTTATTCCTCCTAAATTTAGGCATCTAAAATCAAATTATCCCATTAGTATATCCAAAGTTATTTAACTTAAGATGCTCTATATAGTTTATCTATGTTATAAGTAGCCGCTAAAGCCTTATCTCCTCTAAAAACAAGCCTAAAGCTGCATATTCTTAGATAATCAAATTTATCATATTTATATCAATTACAGATATAAATAATAGTTGAATATATTTATATAATCAATTTGAAATACTATCTTATTTTTTACTCTTTTTATAAGCTGTATTCTCTAAAGGTAATTTTGTTCTAAAAATTCCATCCAGTTTATAGTAAGCCCCTTGAACTGCCGGTGCAGTAGGTACAACTACAATCTCGCCTACACCTTTTGCTCCATAAGATAATTTATCTTTATTTTTCTCTACAATTACTGCCTCTATTTTTGGAACACTGCTAGATCTAAATAATCCTAGAGTTCCAAATTTGGCAGTTGGTATAGAATCCTTCAGCGGATAATCTTCTGTAAGGGCATAGCCAAGTCCCATTACAACACCGCCTTCAATTTGTCCTTCTACTGTTGTTGGATTAATTGCTCTGCCAACATCATGAGCCGCTATAAACTTTTTTATTAATCCATTTTCATCTAATACCACCAATTGTGTAGCATACCCGTAGGCAACATGGCTTACAGGATTGGGTTTATCAGATCCCATAGGATCCGTAGCAAAAGAGTATTCTCCATAAAAATCTTCGCCTTCTAAGTCGTGGAGGCTTTCAGTTTCTAAAGCTTTCTTTAATTTTTCTGATACGATTCTAACTGCCTCCCCTGTAAATACAGTTTGTCTTGAAGCAGTAGTAGTACCTGAATCCGGTGTTATGAAGGTATCTGGCTGATCTAATATTGTAAGCTTCGGGCTTATCCCAGTGGTTTCACAGAAAATCTGTGTTACAATGGTACCAAGCCCCTGACCTATGCAGGCAGCACTGGTTCTTATATGAATTTTTCCATTAATTATGGTAAGTCTACATCTACCAGTGTCTGGCAAACCAACACCAATCCCGCTATTTTTCATTGCGCAGGCTATACCCACATACTCATTTTCCTTAGCTTCATGTTTAAAATACTCATCCTTCACCGCCATAAGTGTTTCCTTTAAAGCCGTACCTGCATCAGCAATTTGACCATTGGGTAATTCCTGACCTTCTTCAATAGCATTAATATATCTCATCTTCCAAGGTGATATACCTGCCATTTCAGCTAGTTTATTTAAATTAGATTCTATTGCAAAGGCTGACTGTGTTACTCCAAAACCTCTAAAGGCTCCACCTGGTGGATTGTTTGTATACACTGCCTTTCCAACTATATCTATATTTTGATAATTATAAGGTCCTGCTGCATGAGTACAAGCTCTTTGAAGTACCGGTCCTCCTAGTGAAGCATAGGCCCCCGTATCAGATATTAAAGTTGCCTTCATACCTGTAAGAATTCCATTCTCATCGCAGGCTGTAGTAAACTCCATTTCCATGGCATGTCTTTTAGGATGAATAGCTATACTTTCCTTACGTGATAAAGTAACTTTCACAGCTTTCTTAGTTTTATATGAAAGTAGTGCCGCATGATGCTGAACGCTCATGTCTTCTTTCCCACCAAAGCCACCACCTACATAGGCACTTTTCACTCTTACCTTATCTTCTGGAAGGCCTAAAAGTGATGTTATCTCATGTCTTTCATCGTATACACTCTGACCACCAGTATACAATAGTATACCATCTCCATCCGGTACTCCTATAGCACATTCCGGTTCTAAAAATGCATGTTCAGTAAAGGGAGTTGAATACTTATATGTTACCACATATTTTGAATTTTTAATAGCTTCCTCAGCCTTTCCTCTCTTTAAAACCTCTTTTACCAATATGTTTCCTTTTTCATGAATTTTAGGTGCACCTTCTCTTAAGCCTTCTTCTGGACTTGTAATTGGTTTTAATTCCTCATATTCAACTTGAATAAGTGCTAAGGCTTCTTTTAGAATTTTTTTTGATGTTGCTGCAACTAATGCAATAGCATCCCCAATATACCTGGTTTCCTCTCCTACTGCAATAAGAGCTGGCCAATCCTTAACTATATGCCCTAGATATCTTTCTCCCGGAATATCATCTGCAGTGAGTACTGCCTCTACGCCCTGGTAATTCAATGCCCTTGATACATCTATACTTTTAATTAGAGCTCTAGGATATTTTGTTCTAAGAGCTGATCCATAAATCATTCCATGAATTTTAATATCATCTACATATTTAGCAGTTCCCAAGGTCTTTCTAATAGCATCTACTCTCTGAAACCTGTCTCCTACTTTTCCATCTTCGTCTTCTATAGGAAGTGCCTTATTCTCTCTTAAGTACTCAGAAGCCATAAGTATTGCCTTTTCTATTTTCACATATCCAGTACACCTACATATATTTCCTTTAATAGCCCTCTTGACATCTTCTGGTGTTGGATTGTTATTCTTATCTATTAGAGCCTTTGCGCTTATTACCATGCCCGGTATACAAAATCCGCACTGTACTGCACCAGCCTCAGCAAAGCAATAGGAGAACACATCCTTTTCTCTCTGTGTAAGTCCTTCTACTGTAAGCACTTCTTTCCCTTGTACTTTTGATACTGATAGTATACAAGCTCTCATAGGCTTATAATCTACAAGTACCATACAGGCTCCACATGCCCCTTCTGAACAACCATTTTTCACAGAAATTAAATCCTGCTGTTCTCTTAAAAATTCCAACAGATTTATATCCTCTTTAACTGTAACCTCTATATTATTAAGTACAAATGTATACATTGACTCTCCTTCTTTATAGCCTCAAAATATTCACCCCTGGGGTGTAAATATTTCCATTTTTATTTGCTTTGCTGTACTCCATCCCAAGTTATTTTTCTATAATTTTCAGGATCTGTATCACCTTCAGTACTTATTACAAGTACTCTTGATTTTTCATCTAGTTTTAAATTCTCCGCTATTTCCCTTAGAGAACTGTCTTCAAGTATTAAACTTAGTATTCCAAGTCCTACTGCTCCTGATTCTCCAGATATAACTTTAGGATCTCCCTTTAGTGAATTTCCTAGTATTCTCATTCCCCTTGCACTTACATAATCAGGACAGGAAATATACATATCAGCATAATCTCTTAGTATTTTCCATCCGTTTATATTTGGCTCACCACAGGCAAGTCCAGCCATTATAGTAGGCATATCACCTGTTACCGCATGAGGCTCTCCGTCACTTATAAATGCAGATTTATATATGCAAGCTGCTTCATTCGGTTCTACCACAGCTGTTATAGGTCTATTACCTTTAAATCTTTCTGCTAAATAGCCTTCAATAGCACCTGCAAAGGAACCTACACCAGCCTGCAAGAAAACATGAGTTGGCATTTCTTTTCCCATTTCCTCTATCTGATCAATAGCTTCATCTATTAATGTTGTATAACCTTGCATAATCCAGTTAGGTATTTCTTCATAACCTTCCCAAGCTGTATCCTGAACCATAACTCCATTGTTTTCTTCTGCATATTTATTTGCAAGTCTTACAGCATCATCATAGTTTAAATCTGTTATACTAGCTTCAGCACCCTCTGCCCTTATATTTTCAAGTCTTATATTAGATGATCCCTTAGGCATAAATACAACTGACTTTTGTCCAAGCTTATTGGCCATCCAAGCAACCCCTCTGCCATGATTACCATCAGTAGCCGTAACAAATGTTATATCTCCTATCTTTTCTTTCACTTCATCAGATGTAAGTTCTTCAAAGGATACTTTACTTATGTCTTTTCCTATTTTTTCACATATATAATTTCCTAATGCATAGGAGCCACCTAAAACCTTAAAAGCATTAAGTCCGAATCTATAGGATTCATCCTTTACCATTATTTCATCTACACCTAAATGTGTAGCCAATTCTTTAAGGCTATGCAGTGGGGTTTTCTCATATTTAGGTAATGTCTTATGAAAATTTCTAACTCCATCCACTGTACTCTTAGATAAAAATTCTGTGTGAAATTTACTTTCTACTGATTCTCTTGATAATTTATTGCATATCCAATTAATTTTATTTTTATTTGACATGATAATTATAACCCCTCTTCTATATGAATAACTAGCTTGAAATTACATACTATTCCTTTCAAAAACATGTACTTAGTTGAATATCTTAAATTAAAAGATATTCTAAATAATCAGTCAGTATGTTAATCTACTTTATATGTAGCAATGTTCATGCCAATTGCTAAATCAGAAGTGTTTTTATCACTGTTAGGCAAATTTAAATAAATAACTAGTCAGTATGCTAGTTTATTATAATTAGAAATTATTTTATTTATCATTTTAGTAAATAAATATCATTTTGATAATTATTTATAGAAATTCTTCAATAATTGATCATTAGTAATTTTA
>NZ_BAEV01000056.1 GCF_000246895.1 Clostridium arbusti SL206
GACTTCAGCATTTAGCTTCCAATCGCATCCCAAATATAGGTAAAACTAATTTTATTATAAAACTACATAAAATATGTGATATATATATATATGCAAATAAATCTTCCACTTATTATAACTACTAACATAAGCCTTGAAGATTTACAGGAAAGATATGTCCATAGAACTTATAGCAGACTCTTAGGCATGTGCAGCTTTATAAATAATACTGGCAAAGATATAAAAAAATTCAGTGCAAAGAAAAAAACGAAAATTTCTTTAAGGAGTTGACTCAAGTAGAAGTAGCAGCAAGATGCATTATCACTCATAAATCATATTGGGCCTAGGAAAATGCAATACATTATCCCAGAAAACCTTTTAGGATTTCTCTGGCAAAAGTTTTTGGGTTAGTAAAGGATATATTTAATCCAGATAATCTACAATAACTAAAGGTCAGACCCTTAGTTATTGTAGATTTACCTTTAAATAGTATATGTTAAAATTATTAGAATATTATGTCGACAATTCCATACCATTCATTAACACCTTATCTACAAACTACATCATAAGTATAAATATTCATTAAAATACAAAAAGGATAATTTATCATCAAGCTATACTAATAAATTATCCTTTTATATTGCTAATTATGTTTTTATCATAATGCCATTATTTATTACTCTTATGTTTTCTTTTTTATTACCATCCTCTCCATAATAGTATTGGTAATATTTATATCCTCTTCTACTGGACTTAATCTTATTAGCTACAATACCTATAATATTAGCTTTAACATATTGCAAAAGCTTAATAGCTTTATGAACTTCCGGAATTTGAGCCTGTCCAGATGCTACTACCAAAATCACACCGTCAGCTATAGTAGATAAGGCCTGAGCATCCGTTACTGATACTACCGGTGGTGTATCAAGGATTATGTAATCAAAATTCTTTTTGGCTTCATTTAAGAAAAGTTCCATTTTTTTGATGAAAGCATTTCAGAAGGATTAGGGGGTATTGTTCCTGAAGTTAAAACATATAAATCACCTATATATTTTTGAGCTATCTCATTAAAGGCATATTGACCTATTAATAAATTTGAAAATCCCTTTTCATTTGATAAATTAAATTTTTTATGTATAGAAGGTCTTCTTAAATCACAATCAATGAGTAACACCTTTTTATTAGTTTCTGCCATAGCCAAAGCTAAATTAGATGATACTGTAGATTTTCTTTCAGCCGGTGTTGAGCTTGTTACTAATATAGTACTCATATTGTCATCAAAACTAGAAAACTGTATGTTTGTCCTAAGTGTTCTATAGGATTCTGATAAAGGTGACTTAGGATTATCCTGAACTATTAACATATGTATATTCTCCTCTAATTCTCTTGTTCTATTTGTATATACATCATCTGACTTACCAATACTTGCATAGGTTTTAACAAGATTTTGATACATCATTATAATTTTGATTTGTTGCACTATTACCTTTTTTATCTACAATGACGCTAGTTTGAGGCTGGTAAGTTGGAGATATTATAAAAAAACTAACAACCGCAGAAATAAAAGTACATACTAAAGTGAGCTTTTCCCCAAAAAGAGGACACTTCAGAGTTAGGCATTCTCTTTAGATTGCAAATATTACTATTATTTTCACAGTATAAAAATTTCAATATACCCGAATATATCACGACGTGCTTCTTCACGCGTAGCGTATTGTTTCTGATATAACATTTCGCATTTTATAGTGCTGAAAAATGTTTCAGCACTAGCACTATCCCAACAATTGCCCTTACGGCTCATGCTGCATATTATTTTATGACTTTTTAAGAACGATTGATATTCATGACTGCAGTAATTGACTAAAGAAAAGTGATTGCTCCCTTTGCCTCGTCTAAGAACCGTACGTGAGTCCGTCTAACAATTAACAAAAACATTCTTAAAACAAAAATGGAATATCACTTTAGTGTCGAATATATACTGTAAAGAGCTGATACTATGCCATTTATTTTAGGAGAAGATAGATTCCAAATTAATTTATTACCTAATACCTTAGATGATTATGTAAGTAAGGATATAGCATAGTATGAAAATTTAAAATGTTAAGAATAAATAGTGAATTGACATAAGTAGAATTGGCAGAGAAATGCATTATTACTCATAAAGCGTACTAATCCTTGGAAAATGGAGTACATTATCCAAAAAAACCTTTTGGAATTCATCTTGCAAAGACTTTTGGAGTTAAGGAGGAGGATATATTCCATCCTAATGACAAGATTATTAACTACCTAAGTTTCATACAAACGAAGCATTAACAATTTCCATAAAATAGTTTCCAAAAAATAAATAGTGGATAATATTAGCTTTACTCTAAATAATTGTAAAGAAGAAACTACTTCCATTTGGTTAGTTGCAGTTATGCAAAAGGCTTAAAAATGAATTTTTTCAAGCCTTTTGAGGACTTTAAACTTAAGATGAAGAAAGTAAAATATTCTGTATATCAAAAACTACTATCATGTCTATAGCTATTGGCTGCGAGACCACTAAAGACACAAATGAAAAACTTTCACCATAGAAAAGCTTTCTGCCAATATGTTTGATATGGATACAATTCCAGATCAATCACAGATTAATTTATTACTTACCCGTTTTGATTCTAATAGTATACTTCAGCTTCAAGATATTCATCATAAGATTTTTATGGATAATAATAATTAAGTTTTTACCCATAATAGTATAATCGTAGACTGTAATCAAACAGATTTAATTGCAAATGGTAAAACTTTTGAATTAGCCCCAAAAGGTTATTTCCCTAAAAGGGAAAACCAAAGTGGCTATCAACTAGCTGCCTCATTTACCGGTGAGCAACTCTGAAACAGTAGCAGTAATCTTAGATTCAGGGAGTACACATTGTACTGATCAACTATGATGATTTATTAAAATCTATATTTTCTAATAAGTACAGTGAGAAAGTTCATAATGGTAATTTAATATTAATAACTGACAGTGGTTTTGGTTCAACAAAAAATATTGAGAAACTACTTTCAATTCCTAATTTAAAATTTGTTACTAAAGGGTACTCTCCCATTAAAGCTAAAAATCTAGCAAAAGATATACCTTACTCAAAATATGATAAAGCCAATAAGGCTGCTTGGGTTTATGAACTTCCTCAAATCAATAAAGTTAGATATATTATAGTTCAGACATTATCTAAAAAATGAAAATTGAAATACTATTTACTTATCACAAATATCAGTGCTAAAGAAATGAGTACAGTTAAAATATTTCATTTTTATAATAAACAGCAAACTATAGAAACTTTCTTTAAAATGGTTAAAAATGTATACCATATAAAGAATCTTAGAACATCTAAATTCTATGGTATTTATAGTTTCTTATGGATAGTATTCATAATACATAACCTTATAAGTTATTTTAAATCCACGATTCTTTATGAAACAAAACTTGAGAATATGGGTGTAAGAGTTTTAGTCAATATTTTTATTCTAAATTTCACAACCAAAAATAATATGAAAAATTTCCCAGAATACTTATATATCTATTTAATGCCATAGTATTTCTTTATTAAATCACGATTTTCCTTATAATCTAAAAAATTAAAAGGTGTATTTGTATGCCATAAAAATACTCCAACTATATGGTTATTATTAAAAATATAGTTTAACGTTGTATTTAAAATATATGTTGATTTGTAAAATTATAAGGTATACCTTTCTCTTTTGGTATATAAATAGGGTATAATTTATTGCTATCTACATTACTCCAAGAAGTACTACCAGATTCTGTTATTAATATTTTTTTATGCCATAAAGTAAAAACGTTATTAAATGTGTTATTATATTGTATTGCAATTTTATTTAAATCATCTTTTTGTAATGTTGGATAAAAATTATAACCTATATAATCTACTAAATCAAGTATAGATTTTAACCCTTTTTTCTTACTAATAATTTCATTTTTTAACTGAGAACTTGTGAAAGCTGTGGTTATTTTTAGCTTTGGATACTTCTTTTTTATAGTATTAATTATTTTTTCCCAATTTAAATAATATTTTTCAGTTGTTAATTGTGACATTTCACATTCAATCGCCAGCAATGGTATATTATGTAAATCACAATAGTTTGCATATTTTAGTAATATAGATTGCCAATTAGAAAAAAACAATTCTTTATTTTCAGGATTATAATTGCGTCTAGAAAAACCATCTCCGCCAGAATAAGTACCTATGTGTGGCTTTAACATTTCTACTTTTATATTCTTCTCATTTGCAATTTTCATGAAAGTATCCATTTTAAATTGCCAATTTGGAATACTTGTAATAACATTATCTGTTGGTTTATTAATATATTCCATAACGCATAAAGAAACTGATGAATTTATGTTTTCAAATTTATTTAAATTATTTTCAATGTTCAACTTTGTTGTATATCTGTAGATAGTAGTAGATATACCTTTGTATTTAATTTGTTGTTCTTTAGTAGTTTGATTAATTGGTTCCTTATTAGTGTTTAATGTGACTATACAAGTTACAACTATATTTGTAAACAAAATTATAAGTATTATGATTAATACTATATATATTTTTTTCTTCATAATTTCCCTTTCCCTACTAATAAAGTTTTCTTTTTTATAACATTATTTCTATCATTAATTTAATCTTTACTAAGATAATTGTATTGTTTTTTTACATAAATTACAAGTTTTTTGTATATATTCAGAATTTTAATACTTAATAAATTTTGAAAAAGCATTGTAAATATAGGTACACTCTGCAATCTTTAAAAAGGTACAATAAATATTAATAAAAATCTATAACAATAGTTTGTATAGATAATTTTGCTATTGATAAAAAATTATAATTTAATTTCGTAAAATTACTATTCTATCACAAAGTAACAGAGCATATGCTTTGTTCTTTTCATTAAGCTATTTCCAATTTCTACATAAAGAACTAATCCTGTTGTTATATCTTGTCCATTCTTGTTAGAATTGTATTTTGCTTTCAGCTAAGGTTTTCCACTTTTTATCTTTTTCTGAGAATATTAACTCTTCGATACCTTCACTTGGTCACTAAATACCTACTTCTTTGTCATTCCAAGCAATTCCATCTTTAAATTCTGGATGGTATAAATCTGTACATTTATAAACAAATTTCGTTTTTTCAGAAAGTACTAAAAATCCATGGGCAAAACCTTCTGGAATATAAAATTGTTTTTTTGTTTTCATCACTTAATTTTACTCCAACACATTTCAATAAGTTCTGGAATTTTTTCTTACATCAAAACTTCATCTTTTATTACTCTAACTAATTTCCCTTGAGAATGCTGAGTTCCAAAATGTAATTCTCTTAAAACACCTTTTTTAGATTTAGATTTATTATCCTGTACAAAAGCCATATCTAATCCTGCTTCTTTAAATTCATCTAAATCATAAGTTTCCATAAAATAACCTCTGTTATCTCCAAACACCTGAGGTTCTATTATATATACTCCTTCAATTTCTGTTTTCTCAAAATTAAACTTTCCCACTAAACTGACCTCTTAGTTATTTCCATACATTTTTTCATAGTAGTTTTGGTATTGTCATGATGTTATATTATACATCCATTTTTTGTTGTCTAAATACCATTTAATTGTCTTCTTTATTTCTACCTCAAAGGTCGTTTCTGGTCCCCAACCTAATTCTTCTTTAATCTTAGTTAGGTCTATTCCATATCTTCTATCATGACCTTTTCTATCTTCTACATATTTTATAAGTTCTTCTGTTACTGAACTATCTATATTTTGTGACACATAATCAATTATAGTTTTAATTATGTATACATTAGTTCTTTCATTATGTCCTCCAACATTATAAACTTCACATATTTTTTTTTATAACCATATCTATTGCTTTGCAATTATCTTCTACATAAGGCCAATCTCTTATATTCATGCCATCTCCGTAGATTGGTAAATCTCTTTTAGCTAAACAATTGTTTATTATAAAAGGTATTAACTTTTCGAAAAATTGATATAGTCCATAGTTATTTGAACATCTTGTTATGTTTATAGGCGTTTTAAAAATGTCCCCATAAACTCATAAGTTCTGCTCCTGATTTACTTGATGAATATGGACTGTGATAATCCAATGGTGTTGTCTCTATAAAGTAGCCATTTTCTCCTAATGAACCATATACGTCGTAAGTTGATACTTAAAGATATTTTTTTCCTTCTTTAAATCCACCTTCTGTTTACCATTGTTTTTTAGCTGCATTCAAAAGTGTTGCAGTTCCTAATACATTAGTCTTTACAAATACTTCTAGTTCTCTTATACTGCTATCTACATAAGATTCAGCTGCAAAGTTTACAACATAATCTATTCCATTATTATTAGATATATCTTCTATAGCTTCTTTATCACAAATATCAGCTTCAACAAAGGTATAATTAGGATTATTTTCAACACCTTTTAAATTTTCTAAATTTCCTGCATAAGTTAAATTGTCTGCATTTATTATTTTTATATCCTTATATATATTCACCATATAGTGCACAAAGTTATCACCTATAAAGCAAGCTTCCTCAGTTACAAAATATGTTTTAATACTATTTTTCTCTCTTCTTCATTTATTTAAATGCTGTTTTTTATATGTATTATTTTTCATCTTCATTTATTAAGTGAAGCTATGTCAAACTTATTTTAATCTACAAAAAAGAGTAAACCTACTTTACTAAACTTATTTCAATTTTTTCATGAGAATACTGATATCTATTGACTTAACATACAACTTTTCAAAATATCATCAACATTAATTATTTTACTCTGCAATTCCATACCTGACACTGTTTCTAAAATATTGAATTTAACTTCTTTAAGTAATATTAGCAATTCATCTAAAGTAATAATCAATTATAGCTTTTTTTAATGATGTTAAGTTAGGATGTGTCTGAAAAGTATCTGACCATACATTATTTTGATAAAATAAAAATTGCAGCAACATGGATAAACGCAAGAAAAGAGTCTGCCAACTTATCGTAGCGAGTTGCAATCCTACGAAAATGCTTAATTTTATTAAAAAAACATTCTACTAAATGGCGCTCTTTATAAATCCACCAGTCACACTCCCAAGGATTTTGGATGTTTGATTTAGGCGGAATTGTGTATGTGGCATTATTAGAAGTAATGTACTCTCTGATTTCGTTGGTTCCGTAAGCTTTGTCTGCTAATATATTACTGCCGTTTATATGAGCCTTTGATAAAACATCAGTAGCCAAGTGTACTGTCATGTAAATTTCCAGCTGATAATTGAAAACAAACCGGGTTTCCAAGACCATCAACAATAGTATGAATTTTTGTAGTATGACCACCACGGCTTAATCCAATATGTTGGTTATTTTCATGATTTACAGCCCTTTTTTAGCACCTGCACTATGCTGGTGTGCTTTCACAGAAGTGGAATCAATACTTAAATTCTCGTAATCTGCTTCTGAGTTTAAATGCTTAAAAATAGTTAGTAAAGTGCCATCGTCACGCCACTTACAAAAACAGCTGTATACTGTTTTCCAAGAGCCAAAGCGTTCAGGTAAATCTCGCCAAGCCGCTCCACTTCTTGCAATCCATAAGATTGCATTGAACATAAGGCGATTGTCTTTTGGCGGACGTCCCGTTTTAGGAATAGAAAATAAATCTTGTATTTGTAACCATTGTTCATCAGATATTTCATAACGTTTTTGTGCCATAATTTTTATCTCCAAGTTTTTTCTTTTATTTTATCTTAAACTTGATTTATGTGCAAATTCATGTTTTCAGACACATCCTAGTTAGTTTGTTTACTATAACTTTCATTAAGCATTTATTTTGTAATCGTCAAATAATTTTCATATATTTACATCTTTAACTATATAAAAAAATATTCCTAAAATGGATAAATTCTTAATGAATAAGAAAGAAAATAAAAGACATTGGAAAAAGCTTGTTGAAGAATTTAAAGTTAGTAGGAAAACAGCGACATCTTGGTGGAGGAAAAATAATAAAGAGTAAATTTTAAAAAGTAAGAATATATTAACTATAAAGATAGATGCGGCAGCACTGGAAGTTTCACCTAGTTTTGATAAAGTATATTTAGCCTGTTGAAATACAGATATTATAATTAAAAACGGATCTTATTATAGCAGACTATTTTGATAAACTTAATTCCGAAAACGAAGTAGACAGATAAAAAAAAGGAATTGGAGTCTCTTGGTTATTCGGTACTAAACAAGAGATTTCCTCATAATAAAGATAGTTTCTGCTGATATTTATACAAAATTTTTTAAAAATGATAAAAAATCATTTAGTTGATATATTTTTTATTTTTTTGGGGTATTCTGCCCATAAATTCAGCTTTCGAAATAGTGGCTAGGAGATGAATGGAATTTGCCTCATTACTACATTTTATTTACATCCCTGTGGGGTTTTGCGAACCGAGTGAGCTTGCTAAAGATAACAAATAGCATATCATCTTTCCTAATATACAAATAACCTATTGTCAGTACTAAGTATAAGATTCCTCCAACAATAATCTGTAAAAATAGTGTTGTTATTTTTGTCCCAAAAGTATTACCTATCATTCTAACTGCTATAAACATAATTACGCCAAATATTATATAAATAAAATTAGTTATAAAATATTTTTTAATAGGCAATTCTTTCCTTACACTATAACATTGAATAAACATAACTGTAAATTCGGCTACAATAGTTCCTATCAATACTCCATTAGCTTGGTATTTCGGTATAAATATTAAATTTAGTATTATATTAAATAAAGCTGCCACAAGCATTGATGTTACATATATCTTATCATGTTTATTTGGAATTAAATATTGCGTTCTGATAACATTAGCCCATGATGTAAATAAAATTGTAGGTGCCATAAGTGCTATAAGTTGTCCCGACTGAACAAACTCAGTACCAAAATAAACCGGTGCTAATATATTTGCTATACCTGCTAAACCGAATGCAATTGCACATGCCATAATAGAAACATATTGCATTGATTTATATATATATTGTTTTTGCTTGTCCAGCTGTCCATTTGCCACAAGATTAGAAGACCTTGGCAACATTACAGTTCCTAAAGCTGTTATAATACCCATAGGCATAACAATTATTTTATCTGCATTATCAAATAAACCAACCTGTCTCATTGTTGACATATTACCAAGCATAATTTTATCCATTAGTCTATAAACGCTATATGCCAATACAGGTAAAAATAATATGATAATTGGTACAACATTTTTTAACATTTCGCGGATTGATGGAAACGTAAAATTTATGTATCTACGTATAAATACCCATACAATACTTTGACTAATTAATGTTCCTAACGACATAATTAAAACATATTTCCATAAATCTCCTCTTTCTCTGACAAAAACAAATACAGCAATTACTGTTAATATTTTGCATACAGTATTTCGTGTTACTGTCAATTTAAATTTCTCCATTCCAAAGTAAAACCAGTTTATATCAAACGCACTTGAAATTAAATATATTAATTGAATGGTTGCAATGATTTTATTATTAGAATATTGTATAATGTATATTACATATATTGCAACAACTATTATAGAATTAAATATCTGAATTGCATAGATATTCCAAAATGTTTTGCTCAAATTTTTCCTATTATCTCTGTTTTTAGCAATGCTTCTGTTTCCATGATTCGCTACTCCTAGCATAGCAAATAAAAGAAAATAATTTGCAATAGAATATGAATATGAATATGTTCCTATTCCTTCTGCTCCTAAAACTCTTGAAACATACGGTGCAGTAATAAGTGGTAGTGCCAGTACAAGAAGTTGGTAAAAAACGTTATATATAAAATTCTTTTTAATTGAACTCATTATTTTTCTCCATTATTGTCTATTTTATTTTAAAATTGCATCATTTAAAAATGAGATAGAGTACTCTTTTAAATCTTGAACCTTCTGTTTTGAGATATTATAATCTATTGGCTCCCAAACATTGTTTTCATTAATGTCATTTCCATCAATAAACCTATTCTCTAATCCCAATTGGCTCAATATAAATGTTGCCCTATCATCATTTGTATTCTTAGTTCTATTGTTAATATACCAAAATTTTTTCTCGAACATTGTAGAGAATATTGTTCCATGAAATGAAGTTGTTATAACAAGTTCTGCATTTTTCATCATAGATAAAAACACATCTGGACCTCCATGTTTCGTTAATTTAAATCCTCTTAAGTATAATGCACGTCTAGCCCACCCTCTTGCATCTATTACATATACAGGCATATTACACATCTTAGAAATTCGCGTTACAATATCATTAATGTCCTTATAGTATCCCATGGAGTAGTAAAAAATATATTTTTCATTACATAACTTATCTGCACAAAAACTTTCCCATTCTACTTTACTTAAAAGTAAAGTAGGATCTAAAGTAATTTCAACTTTTCTATGAGTTAATTCTTCTATCCATTTTTTTGCATTATATTCCCTTACTGATATAGCTTTATAATCTAATATATATCTTCTATATTTATCTTCTATATCCTTACCTTGTCCAATAATATTTTTAGAAGCCATACTTACAGCATATGCAATTTTCTTTACATTGTGAGCAAAACTTAAAAAATATGCTTCATCTGCATCAGCACACTTTGTATTCCAAACTTGATCACTACCACTAATTAATATTTCATATTTTTTATCTAACCCTTTTAATTCATCTCTATTTTTATAGCTAGAACTTGTACTTCGTAAATATTTTTTAATATATCTATTATAATCATTATAATGTTGCTTTAAAGGAGCATAAAAAATCAAACTCAAAATATTTCTAAGCAAGTTTTTAAACTTATTTACTTTTACAAATACTGAATATATTTTTCTAGATCCATCATTAGCAAAATCAATTATTTCATTATTATAGCCTAAATCATTTAATATTTTTTGAAGAGCAAGTGCTTGCAATATTGATCCACAATTATGAGAAGCGTGAAATGTCATTATTCCTATTTTTGTTTTTTCATTAAAATCACTATTTTTTTTCATATTAATTCCACATCCTTTTTTATTGTAATTTTCAAGAAATTAAAAAATATTTAGATTTCTACAAATTCACTTTCATGTATTTTTTTACCCTTAACCATAAATGAAACAAACAAAAAACATACTCTATACAATTTTAGATTAAGCATTCCAATACATAATTTTCTCACTATAGACATATTATAAGAATACTTTTTCCATGATAATAAATATTTATTATATGGCCATTTGCCTAAGATTAATTTAAACTCACTAATCCTAACTTTTAAACCATCTGGATTTTCAGGATTTGCAAAATATTGACGCATACAAATCCAGATACCATTAAGAACAATACATCCATAAATATATTCAAAACTCTTATCCCCAGGAAAATACTGAGATAATATATTTTCTAGTTTTTTAAGGTATTTGTAATCATTCTTGACTATTGATTTTTTATATCCAGTTGTAGCTGAATTTGGATTTTGTCTATAAAAATAAATTGATTTTTTAACTAGAAGTATTTTTTCTGCTCTCATATTTGCATCTATATTAAACATCATATCTTCTCCACTCGATAACTCTTTATCAAACGAAATTTGATTAGATAATAAAAAAGAACGTTTATACGCTTTTCCCCATACACTTGCCAAATTAATACCTTTATAATTTTCCGAATTATCATGAGCAATTATACCTTTAACAATATCCGCTTTTTTATGACTATCATTTATTATAATTATCTCTTCTTTAATCAGATTATTAGAAAAAACTAATACATCGTAGTCTTCTGAATATAAATTAATGTATTCACAAAACATCTCATTTACCCTGTCGTCCGAATCAACAAAAGCAATAATTTCACCCATTGCTTTTGTAATACCAAATTGACGAGCAACACTAACCCCTTCATTCTCTTTATGAAAAACTCTTATCTTACAATTTTGTGTTTGAAAAGTTCTACATATACTTAAACTATTATCAGTTGAACCATCGTCAATTAAAATCAATTCATAATCATCATTTGTTTGATTCAATAAACTTTCAATGCATTCATTTAAATACGCCTTAGCATTATAAATAGGTACAATTATACTAATCAATAATAATCATCCACCTCTATACTTAAAATTTCTAAATTACAAATTTCAACATATGTCTTTATAATTTTTTTAGTAAATCTACATTAAAGGCCATTACTACATAACCTAGTTTATATTTTAATGGCATATTCCTCGCTAACAGAAAATTTTTTTTATATTTATTAGCACTATACTTCAATGATTTTAGATAATGTCTATTATCATTAATATTTGAACAAACAATTTTTTTACTTATTTGCATACAATGTCTAACATAATTGGCTTTCATCATATTAAGCAAGTTTGTATCTACATTATTTTTACTATTTTCAAGCATTAATTCATATGCATTTAATACTGTTAAATTCTTTACATTGAATGAGCGATGTATAGCACTATCATCTCTTTCTATATAGAAATATTTTTGTTCCATTGAATATATCGCATTTCTTATATTTAAAACATAGTTAAAACAAAATAATAAGTCTTCGCAAATATATATATCCTTGTTAAAAGTTAAGTTATTTTTTTCAATAATTGATTTTCGAAATAATTTATTAAATATATATCCTCGAAAACTTTTCATATTGAACAAAGCCTTTAAAGTTTCATTTCTATTTAATATACTTATATCACTTTTGCTTTTAATATTATCTTTGACAGTTTCACAAATTGCTAAATCAATGTTATTGTTTTCGTTCATTAAATTATATAATATTTCATACATATCGTTATCTATATAGTCATCACTATCAACAAATGCTATATACTCACCAGTTGCAATACGAATCCCTTCATTTCTAGCAGATGATACTCCCTTATTTTCTTGCTTGATTAATACTATTCTTTTATCAATTTTGGCATATTTTTTACATATACTCCAAGAATCATCTGTAGATCCATCATCCACCAATATTATTTCAAGATTTGTATAAGTTTGAGAAATAATACTATCAAGACATCTACTTAAATATTGTTCTACATTATATATAGGAACAATAATTGATATAATTTTCATTCTTTTATCCTCCAGTTGAATATTTAACTTATATTAAAAGTTTATTACTAAGAAGTCTTATAAAATCTTTCTTTTTATTATTGCCCAAAAAAGAACATATAAGGTACTGTCTCACTCCTTAACATAATAAAATATTCGATATACCAAAATAAAATTAAACTAACAATAGATATCTGCCCTAGATAAAAATATTTTAATTGTTTAAGTTTTGTATATACCATAGGGATAATAGTTATTAATGACAAATTGAAGTAGAATGAAATCCTTACAGTAAAAGATGTCCCCATATATCCAGTCAACATAAGAATGCACCCTAGAACTACAAAGCTATATTGTAACTTTAATGTTTGGTCTATCAAGATTCTCTTTGAATATATAAACGCAGGCAATAAAAATACAATACATTTAAAAATAAAAAAATAGCTTACATAAATTCCATCAGTTTTTACGTAATTAGCATAATAGTCTAATGAAAAAGCTTTAAGAATAGGAAACATTATTTTCTCAATATTAATAATAAATAATAGAACTAATATATAAAAATATTTTCTCATTTTCTTATATTTTTCTTTTGTTAATATGGGATAGAGAAAATAAACACTTAAAAATATAATTGAAGTAACTTGTATACTCATTGCAATTAATAAGTAAAATATAAATTTTAATATATTTCTCTCAAAAATGTATTTAGTTATGTAAAACAATATAGCCATTGCTGCTACTTGACGAACAATATTATACGACATTTGGTAATATGTTATCATATATATAAACATACCTATACCTGGATTGAAATATTTTTGGTATTGCCGTAGTCCTCTCCATATGAATATAGTTGTTATTAAAGACATAATAAACATGACTACATTAATATTTCCACCTATAAATATTACAAATTTATTAAGCATTAAAAACCCAATTTCAAATTTAGGATCATAATTGATATTATATTTCAATCCCTCAAAAGCTGGTAGATATCTCCCTAAAAAATCTGTTCCTATTCCATATCTTAAGCCAGCAAAAATCGATGGTATAAAAACAGTTGCTATAGAAAATATATTACGTATTATTTTCGGAAGAATTCTATTATAAGTTAAAATTGCACAAAATGTAGTGATTGTAATAATTACTACATAAAACAATACTGAATCATTAAACACAATTAACACCTCTTATATATAATCAAAATTATTACTAAAAATATTAAATTATTAGAGTAATTTTTTATTTTTCTTTATATTATTTAATATTCTTAATTTTTTGTGCAATTTTAATCATTCCAAATTTATAAATAGAAACTTTTAATTTTTCAATTATTTTATCTGTTGCACTAATAGGTATTGTTTCCTCTATAGTCTTTGGTAAAGATTTGCAATTGAGAATTTCATAAAAACTTTTTCTGGAAGCATGAGGTACCGCGCTTCTCTTTACCATTTTTCCATCTAATTTTATAACTTCATTTAAATCTATTTTATAATATTCAATTTCATTAGTTAACTGATTTAATATATTTTTAGCTTTTTTAGTATGTATTAAAATAGCTGTGTAACCTCTATCATTATCTTTAATTTTTGGAACCATTTTAGAAAAATTCCAACAATCAAATATTGTAAAATCACTATTATGACTTACCGTTTTAAAGGCACAGTCATAACATGATGGACGTGAACTAATTTCAGAAAAAAAACTTTTTAACATATAATCAACTCTAGCACTTCCACGATATACTTTACCATTAGTAAACATAATTCCCATAGTTCCACTATGATATCCATAGGTCTTCATTCTAAAGTTAATTTCATTAATACTAGAATGACTTTTAGATATATGATAATCTAAATATCTTCTCCACAATTTTGGCGATGGAACACCATGGCAAACCAAATCAATAGTAATAAGATTATTATAATCTTTTCCTAAATAAGCTTTAAGACCTGCAATTTGACAAGGAGTACCGCTAAAACAAACAAGCCTACCATTTTCTAAAAAGCATTTAGCTTCATTTAGTGATTTTCCTAAATAACTCTGAACATATTTCGAACCTCTTAAAAGATTAATCCTATCTATACTTTCTATATACTTATACACTACATTTAGTGATTCATCGTAACCAACCCCAAACACTACTCCTCCTTTATTTATTACATAATTTGCTATAGCTGAAAACGCTCCACCAGAAGAACTTTCATCAAGAACTTTTTTTTGTTTATGTTGTGCTACATAAGCCTCAGTCTCATTTCTTCCATTAAACTTATTTTTTATAGGACATATCTTTTCACATAAACCACAATTTACACATTTATCAATATCAACTTTAGGATACAAAAATCCTTCGAAATCATCGATCATATTAATACAGTTTTTAGGACAAATATTAGCACAAGCTGTGCATCCGCAGCATTCAATTTTATTTGTTTCATCTATTAAAATCATTAATTATTCACCCATACATGTTAGTGCCTTTTCTAAATATGAATTAGATTTTTTTCTCATATCTTCTAATTTAATATCTACAGAAGTATAATCAATATCAGCTAACATTTCTTTCTCAATATTATTTTTAAATCTCCTATCTTCTAATCCAAGATTTGAACAAAGACTATCAATTCTGGAATTTTTTGAATCTATTGCATTATCAGAATATCTATTAAATGTTATAAATTGTTTATGATGTAATATTGAAAAAACTGTTCCATGAAATGAATCAGTACATATATATTGTGCATGACTTATCAAACTAACAAATTCAACTGGGCCAACATTATATGGTGCATAATCACCAAATTTTTCATCTGCATCAACATACTCATCCATATGTCTAATTGTAACTATCTTTAGTCCTGTTGATTTTTTAAGCTGATTTACTATCATTCTGTGTTTTTCATTTGGACCTAAAAAGTACGCAAAGATATAAGGTTCTGTATATAATGATTTATATTCTAAAATGCTTTTCCATTCTTTGTCATTAAAAAGGAGTGTTGGATCAACAACTACTTGTACATCTCTTCCAGTTAATTCCTTAACAATATTCTTGCCAGTATTCTCACGAACGCCTATATATTCTATACGCTTTAGATATTCTTCAGTTCTTTTTATCTGATAAAATGGAATTTTTTTTACTCCAAAACTAGATGCGTATGAAATTTTTGTAATCTTATCATCAACAAACTTTAAATTATAAAAATTACTTGGTAAACCACTTGGTGACCACAGTTGATCGCTTCCTACTAAGTAAGCATCATATTTTTTACCTGCTTTTAAGAGTTCTGAATATCCAAAATAAATTGGTGAAAGTTTTTGAAAATATATTTTTCTAAATTCATCAAATTTTTTATTTCTCAAAGCATTGTATTTACTAATATCCTTATGTATTGACAAATTCACCTTTTTTTGAATTAATATCTTCTTTTCGCTCAGCATTATTGGGTTAAATATCCTAAAAAAAGATTTTATAAAAAATAATGGGGTATATTTTTTTCTATATCTAATAACTTCATATTCAATTCCCATATTTTCTAGTTTCTTTTGTGTTGCATATGATTGGAGCATGCTACCGAAATTATTATTATATATTACAACGCATAGTCCTAATTTTTTCATTTAATAACCCTCCGTTTTATAATAAATAGACTACTTTAGCTTAAATTCATTTTAATTTTTAGTATATTTTTTATTAAGATAATAGTTGTTTATATACATCCATTATTTGCTCATAGTGAAGCTTCTCATTAAATTTAATTTTTATCTTCTTTCGAGCATTTTCACCATACCTTTTTACTAAATGCTTGTTTTCAATTATATAATTAATTTTATTAGATAAATCTTCAATAGAACCTGGAATAAAATTTAAACCAATTAATCCATCTTCTAATAGCTCTGTTATTCCACCAATTCTAGATCCAATAACAAGTTTACCTAATGCCATAGCCTCCAATATAGTATACGGGGCATTTTCATACCATTCAGAAGGCACAACTACACACATTGCTTTGCTTACTAATTTAATTAATTCTTCTCCTTGTTTAAATCCTAATATTTCAATTTTATCATTTATTCCTTCACTTTTTATAAGTTTTTTTATATATGCGTCCATTGGACCTGTTCCAACTATCTTTAATTTAAAATCAACATTTTTCATAGATTTAACCAATGTTATAATGCCTTTTTCCTCAGAAAGTCTTCCAAAGTATAAACAATAATCATCAAATTCATAGTTGGGCACATACTTATCAGCATCAATAAAGTTAGGAATATATTTAATTCTCTCTTGTTTTACTCCAAACTCTATAAATTTTTTTCTATAAAAATCACTAGGGGTTATAATTTTATCAATTAAAGCATAACTATTTAATATCTTATGTGTATAGGCTTCTATTACATTTACAATGGTTTTCATATACGAATTCTTAACACATTTGTTCTTTAAACAATTATAATATTTCTGCTTTCTGCATTGTTCACAAATTTCACCAAATACCAGCATCTTATAGTTTGGACATATCATTTTTAAATCATGTGCAGTATATACTATAGGAATATTGTATTTTTTTAAAGTACTTAATATTGATGGAGATAGCTGATGTTGAAATATATTTAAATGAGCAATATCAGGATTATAATCCTTAATAAGATTTTCTAATTTATTCTGAGCTTCAAATGAAAAAATTAATTTTCCAGCTAATTTTATCTTATTATATAATGATTGCTTTTTATTATAATCAATGCTCTCTACAAAGTATTCTGAATATTTACTTGGTATATTTTGATTGTCTTTCATAGAAAATTCAATTACTTCATGTCCATGTTTTTCTAACAGTTCTTTTAAACTAAAATAATAAGTTTCACTACCACCTTTTATATAGTGAAACTTGTTAACCAATAATATTCTCATTCTTCTCTCCTTAACTTAATTATATAACATTCTTTAAGAGTATACATTTTATCTAAATTTATGGTAATACATTCTACAATACCTGTACAGTGGTATATTCTTCAATACTTATCAGATAATACAAGTTTTAATATATCATAAGCTAGATTACCTCTTTTAGGAGATATTGAGAATACCTTTTATTCCAGCAAACAATAAAGCTAACATTGAATAATATATCATTGGCTTATCATATATAGATAGGTTTAATAACTAGATAAAGTCTTGTCCCTGATATATCTGCCAATATAATTCCTTTCATATTTACTTCTTCATTTGACTTTTTAGTTGCTTAAAAACAAACTTTCATAATATTTCACTATTTTTTCCCATGAATAGTCCTGAGATATACGTAACTTAGATTTTTCCTCAAATTTATCTATTACTTCTTTATTTAACAAATCAACTTTACCAATTAAAGTAGCTAAATCTCCTTTTTGCTTCTTAAAATACAAGGCTCCATCTAAGCCAACCTCTTTATTAAATCCTACATCTAGTAATATATTGAGTTTAGTACTTGCTAATGCTTCTAATAATGATGGATTAGTTCCACCAACTTCATGTCCATGTAAATATCCATACGCATTTTCTCTAATCTTCTTTAATAACTCCTGATTATACACAGTGCCGGCAAACTTTATTCTTTTATCTTTATCAAAATTAGTTTTTTCTTTTAATTCCTCATAGAATTTATTTTTCTCTACATTTGTTATTAATACAAAATCTTTATTTGTTTTTGATCTCATAAATTCAGTTATCATAGTTTCATAGTTGTTTTCTGGAACAAATCTACCAACTACTAAATAATATTCTTTCTTCTTAACATTTTTTTCTTTATACCATTGAAGTAAAACACTGTCATTATCAGCTAATTTTGATTTTTTAGTATCAGCTCCATAGGCTATAAAAGTTGTCTTTGGATTGTATTGTTTATAATCTTCTTTTATATATTTTTCTATATTTTTTGAGTCACATATTAATAAGTCTGAATGTTTAACCATGTATTTTTCTGAAATTTTCCAATATTGTCTTATAGCTTTATTCCATTTTGCTCTTTTCCATTCATGACCATCTGGATTAACAATTAAAGTTCCACCTAATTTTTTTAATTTATTTTTGTAATATCCAACAAATGGTCCTATTCTACATGCTAAAATATATACAATTGAATTTTTTATATTATTATCCTTTATATATTTTATGCTTTCTTTTAATGCTGCTATATCATAATAAACTGCTTTTGCAGGTCCAATATTAGGTACTTTGATATTAAAGCATCTAGCACCGTTATGCTGAATTTCTTTATAATTATCTGATAAACAAGAAACGTGATATTTTATATCTTTACTTTTCTGTCCTTCTGTTAGTTTTTCAACAAACGTTTCAAAACCACCATATTTAGCCGGGATACCCTTTGACCCAATTATAAAAACATCTATCAATCTCTTCACTCCAAACAACTGTTGCTTAAAATTTTTATTGCCTAATATAATTTATATCTATAATTACTTTACTACTGGACGTTCAGTTGAGTAATATTCCACTTCAGCTTCCTCTGCCTCTTTCAAACTATATTTTTCTCAATAATTCGCCTAAACCCGCTTCATATATATGAGAACTACCACCCTTCACCAACTGAACCTTTTTTCATCAATATCTACACAAGTTACATTATGTCCTACCTCTGATAAGCAAGCTCCACTTACTAGTCCTACATATCCAGTTCCTGCTACAACTATTTTCATTTTATATTGTCCCCCTTAAATTTATATACCTTTGTTTAGCTATATTTAATGAGCATTTTTGTCTCCAAACAACATAAAAAATGTCCTAATTATAAGTTTTATATCTACCCATATATTTCTTTCTTCTATGTACTTAACATCAAGCTTCATCCAGTCTTCAAAACCTATTGTGTTTCTACCCATAACCTGCCAGTAGCAAGTTAGTCCAGGTTTTGCAAGAAGCTTTAATTTATGATAATTACTGAATTTTGCTACCTCAGCTGGTAGATTTGGTCTTGGTCCCACTAGGGACATATTACCTTTCATTACATTGAATAATTGTGGAAGTTCATCAAGGCTTGTCTTTCTTATGAATTTGCCTACCCTAGTTATTCTAGGATCTTCTTTCATCTTAAACATTGGACCTGACATTTCATTTTTGTCCTTTAATTTTGTCAATAATTTCTCTGCATTTGTCACCATAGATCTGAATTTATACATTTTGAATAGCTTACCATTCTTACCCACTCTCTCTTGAGAGAATATGATAGGTCCTTCAGAATCCAATTTAATTGCTATTATAGTTACTATTAGTACAGGACTTAAAAGAATGATTCCAATTAGCGAACCAAACATATCAATTAGCCTTTTTGTAAAATAGTATATAAAACTTTTAGAATACTTGTCCCCATGGCTAATAGAATCCATATCTTCGCCTAACTCCAGATTCTGCAACTAAAACTCCCCCTTTTCCCCTTGTATTACCTTTTAATATATTTAAATTTAATAATTTATCCTATAAATAAAAAATATCTTAATATAATTAAGACGTTTCTTTTAAATTTTTGTAAATTTTCATAATACATGTTAACCATTATACTATCAATTTAGGAAAAGCACAAGGAAATATGGTATTTAGTGTCATATGTTTTATAAGTTAGAATTAAAATTATTAAATTTAATATTAGAACTTTTAATTTTTATACTTATTTATCACTCTAGGTACATTATATTAATACTTTTACAATTTGTCTAATAGATTTCTTAATTTTCTATAATCTTATATGTATTATTTTTTAGTAAATTTATCTGAAAACAGTGTATTTTCAAATTATTGTCATATTATATTACCAATTTCATCCTTCTTATTGACACCTTTTCCCTAAGCCTATATGATAAATGTAGAAATTTTTTAAACAACAAAATACAATCTTCTGGAGGATACTTATGAAAAAAAAGAAAATTTTTATACCTATAATTATAGTAGTTGCACTTATAGTAGTTATTGGGGCAGGTGGGTACTGGACTCTTAGTAGTAAATTATCTAAAGTTAAGACTACAAAGATATCACAGAACGCTGCTGATCTTGGTATAGATACAAAGAAGTTTAACAGTAACGATTATACTTCTAAAACTGTTGAAAACAATTATGTAAACATTCTACTTCTCGGTATAGATACAAGAGATCAATCTACAGATACTGGTCGTTCTGATTCCATGATGATACTAACTCTTGATAAAGCTCATAAGAAAATAAAGATAACTTCTCTAATGAGAGATATGCTTATGAATAATGTAGGTAGTAAAGCTCAGGACAAACTTACTCATGCCTATGCCTATGGTGGCCCTCAATTATCTTTAAAGGTAGTAAATGAAAATTTGAATATGAACATAAAAGATTTTGTAAAGGTTGATTTTACTCACTTTGATAAAATTGTAGATGCTGTAGGTGGTGTAGACATAAATGTATCTGATGCTGAAGTAAAAGTTCTCAATGGTTATATATCTGAAGTCGCAAAACTTGAAAAAATAACTCCTCCTTATTTAACTCATGGTGGAATGCAGCATTTAAATGGTATACAAGCTTTAGGTTACGCTAGAATAAGATATGTAGGGAATGGAGACTTTGAAAGAACTGAGAGACAGAGAACTGTTTTAACTCAAGTTTTCAATAAAATATCCTCTATGAGTTTATCAGAAGCTTCTAGTACCCTTGATACTGTTCTTTCAGACGTGGAAACTTCTCTAACAAAAACAGATATTCTTGCAGATACTTCTTATGTACTTATGAATAATATAAACACTATGGAACAGTTTAGAATTCCAGATGATAAGCCTGGTTACAGTACTAATAGAATGATAAACGGTGTTTTCTATTTGGATTGGAACAGAGAAGGAAATATTGCTGATTTGCATCAGTTTATATTTGAAGGGGATTTGAAGTAGAATTTATTTAACTTAACTATTAAATAAAAAACAAAAACTGTTAGCATATCTGTACTAACAGTTTTTATTTTTTCACTCTTCAAGTTTACCTTTTTTACCTCTTGTCACTATGTAAAGTAACATACTTATATCATTTTTTCTCACAGATAAAGCTGCCCATGTTAAAAATAATATAACCTGAATAGCATATTTTAATATTAAATTATAAATATACAAATCAAAGATAACACTTAAAACTATAATTCCAATAGAAGTGAAAATCAATTTATAATTGTATTTACTAAACTTGAAACTTAATTCCTTTTTCATCACAAAATAATTAAAAATAATTTCTACTAAGTTCATTAATATATATCCTATAACCACGCTGTATAATCCTAATTTACCTATAAAAAAATATGTGCTGCCGGTAATAATTATAAAATCTAGAGTGTTTAATATTGCAAGTTTCCCAAGTTTAGGAATAGTCCATAGAGGTGCTCCAATTACCCAGGCTACACATTTTAATATATCTCCTAAAATAAATAGTGGCAAAATATTTGCTGCTTCTAAAAACTTAGTTGAATAGAAAAGTATAATTACTATTCTTCCAAAGATAATTATACATAACATAATAGGTACTGCTATCAATACTATAATTTTTAGTGTGGAATTTAATTCATTATTTATTTCTTTTTTAGTTTTTAATGAACATAGCGTTGGAATTAGATATACTCCTAAGGAAGACAGCACTAATCCCAAATACTGATTTATTAAGGACCAATCCGCCTGAAATATTCCTGCACTATCAATTCCCATTTTACTGATTATAATTCTTCTTATTATAAGTACATACATATTGCTTAAAAACATTGTATACAGTGCTATAATACTGTATTTTATCAATATCTTTAATAAAGATAAATCATAAAATCCTTTTATCCCTTTAATAATTCTGTCATCATGGCTTCTACCAAGATACCAATAAATAAGGCTGGTAATTACCGCTGTTATAAATATTGATATTATAGCTCCTTCTAATCTGTAGTAATATGTTAGCGCCACACTTATTATCAAAGTCACTATGGATGAAGCAATGTTAGCTAATCCCAAAGCTTTAATTTTCTTAAATCCATTTATTAAGGCTATATTTATCTGGTTAAAGGTTAGAAAGGGTATGGAGAACATGGCTATATAAATATATTTTTTATCAAAGGAATCTATATTTAAAATACTTATACTTCTATCAAATATTATTATAAACGCAGTTATAAATATTGATAAAATAATAGTTGTAAGATATGAGGTAACTATTATACTATTAATTTTTTTCCTATCGTCTATATTCTCATTAATTTCTTTTATAATTCCTTGATTCATCCCTAAAGACGAAATGGGAAGAATAGTTGTTATTATATTATTAATGAACGAGGTTACCCCTACCCCTGCGGTTCCAAGCAAAACTGCTATTATCTTTACTTTACCGATATTAACTAAAACTTGAATAACAGATGCAAATCCCATTCCCAAAATTGACTTCAGTCTATTATTTTTCATATAAGTACTTCCTTTACAAATTACTATTTTGTAATTTATAGCCCCTATGTAGTTTTTTTAAAATAAACATCTTTTCTTCTTTTGATAGAGTATAAAAATAAATTCCAATTGTATATAATATATTGCCTATAATTACTTTTAATAGAAATGATAATATACCATTATCAGTAAATCTATTTAAAACTATAAATACTATGGAAATTATTATTGATACAACTAAAGTTTTATTGCATACTTTATAAAAGAAATCTATTAATTTCAGTTCTAATGTTTTTTTATAATAAATATTAATTATAACCGTATTACCTGCAATCATAGCTATTGCTGTAGCAAGTGCTGGTCCAATTGCTCCATAAATCTTAAATAATATTACACTAATAATTATATTTATTATAGCATTAAATAAATATATCATTGATCTTACTTTATGTTTATTCATAGCATATAATATTTGATATCCTGTAGTCTGAAACATAGGCACTGTCAGTGAAATAAATATAACTAGTCCATAATAATATGCATCAATCATATTGTTACCTAGCCACAAGGTTATAAACTGTTTCCCTAGAAATATATAATTTATTAAAATCATAGCAACTAAAATAAATTGATACCTTGATGCTTTAATAAAAAATTTATTAATTTCTGATTTGGGTCTATTTTCAGCTATCATGTGAGTAAGCTTTGGTAAAAAAACACTTGAAAATGTAGCACATATATTCAGATATTGGCTTATTATTTGTCCTGATATACTATAGACTCCAACTACATTTACAGTACCCATTATACCTATTATAATTCCATCAGTTTTCCAGAATATCTGATCAGTAATTATCCCTAAAAACACAAAAAAAGAATAAGTATATATTTCTTTTCTAACATTAGTATCTAATTTATTAAAGTTTAATTTTATTTTTAAACTATATCTTACAACAAGATAATTGATAATATTTATACCTTGATTTAAAACTAAATCCACTAAAAATACCATTACCACTCTAAATCCTAATTTAAACAGTATTATCATTATTATAACTCTTAATATAGACCTTATTGTATTGGTTCCTCGCAAAAATTTAAATCTTTCATGTGCTGTAAGTATTGCATTAAACGTAGCTCCTGGAATCTGTAAAACAATATTAATTAAGGCAACAAGAAAAGCTATTCTGAATAAATCCATCTGATTATTTGTTAAATTAGGAAATATCATATTACTAACAAATAATATACTTCCGCCAACTATAAGTCCTATAACGGATATTCTTATATAAGACTTAAAACTGTATCCTGCAATCTGTTCTATTTTATAATTTTCTCCTTTTGCTCTATATAAAGAAATATATCTTATAATAGTTTGTCCAATTCCCAAATCCAAAATACTTACATATCCTATTACAGAATTAACTAAGCTTATAATTCCATATTGATCTTTACCTAAAAATTTAACCTGGTATTTAGTTAAAACAAATGTAGATATTATAATTAAAAAAACTGAGATATATGAGATAATAACATCTTGT